>NZ_LHSJ01000051.1:0-22907 GCF_001270295.1 Achromobacter sp. DMS1
CCCAGCAAGGGGCCGCACAGGCCGCCGGCGCTGGCGCCCGCGGCGATGAGCGCGAACAGCCGCTTGGCCGATTCCATGCGGAACACGTCGGCCATGAGGCTCCATCCCAGCGAGACGACGAACAGGTTGAACACCGATAGCCACACATAGAAAACCCGCGCGATCCACACGCTGTCGGGCCGGGCGTGCAGGGCGGCGCCGAAAGCCGCCATGGCCAGCGCGAAAATGCCGTAGATCCAGGTGAGCAGGCGCGCGCGGGGCGCCCGCGCCGAAAACCAGCCGAACAGCGGCACCACCGCGAGCGTGGCGGCGAAGGTGGCGGTGAAGAGCCACTGCAACTGGTCCACGCCCGCCTGGATGCCCAGGGTTTCGCGCAGCGGCCGCAACATGAAGTAGCCGCAGAACAGGAAGAAAAAGAACGCGAAGCCGCAGGTGGCGGGCGCGAGTTCCCCGCGTCCCAGTCCCAGCAGGCGTTCGGCGCGCGACGGTTCGGGCGCGGCGGGAGGCTCGTCCATGCGCCGGGGCCGTCAGGCGAACAGGGCCGCGATGCGTTCGCGCCCGGCCGCGCCGGGCAGCGGCCCGAAGCCGGCGCGAGCATTGTCCGCCATGTTGGCGGGCTTGGAGGTGGCGGGAATCGCGCAGGTGACGGCGGGGTGTGCCACGATGAATTTCAGGAAGAGCTGCGCCCAGGAGGCGCAATCGAATTCCGCGGCCCAGCCGGGCAGCGGCTTGCCGCGCACCTGGCGGAACAGCGCGCCGTCCTGGAAAGGGCGGTTGATCAGCACGGCCACGCCTTGCGCCAGGCAGGCGGGCAGCAGCCTGCGCTCGGCGCTGCGCGCGCCGACCGACAGGTTCACCTGCACGAAATCCGGTTTTTCGCGTTCCACCAGGGCGGTCAGTTCGTCATGCGCGTGGTCGGCATAGTGCGTGATTCCGATATAGCGCGTGACGCCCTGCCGCTTCAGCTCGCGCAGCAGGGCAAGCTGGTTGGCGGTGTCGATGAGGTTGTGGATCTGGATCAGGTCCAGCGTGTCGGCGCGCAGCGCGCGCCGCGATCCGGCGACCTGCTCCAGGGCGGCGTCCCGGCCTCTCGCGCCGATCTTGGTGGCGAGGAAGACGCGTCGGCGCCCCCCGGCGCGCTCCACCAGCGTTCCGGTCACGGCTTCCGCGCGGCCGTAGCTGGGCGCGGTGTCGATCAGTGTGCCGCCGGCCTGCAGCAGCGCGTCCAGCACCTGCGCCAGCGGCGCCATGGCCGCGGCGTCGTCCGGCGCGACATCGAAGGTGTCGGCGGTGCCCAGGCCGATCACGGGCAGGGCCTCGCCGGTTGAAGGGATCTTGCGCTGCAGCATGCCGTCCGGGGCGGCGGGAACAGGGGGGCTGGCCGCCGCCAGGGCGGCGCAGGCGGCGGCTTGCAGGAACTGGCGGCGGTCTGGCATGGGCGTTACTCCCGACGACGAAGCGGCCGCGCCGGCGTCGGCCGCACGGCCCGCGGATCCGGCTGGCGTTGCCTCCTTTTTACAGGCGCCGCGCCGGAAAGAAAAAGGGCCCGCATCGTCGCGGGCCCCTCATGCCTGGCTGTGCCGCTTATTCGCGGTCGCCGCCGAAAATGCCCAGCAGCATCAGCAGGTTGGAGAAAACGTTGTAGACGTCCAGGTAGATGGCCAGCGTGGCCGAGACGTAGTTGGTTTCGCCGCCGTTGACCACGCGCTGCAGGTCCACCAGCATGAAGGCCGAGAAGATGACGATGGCCAGGACGGAAATCGTCAGCATCAGGGCCGGCAGCTGCAGGAAGATGTTGGCCAGCGCGGCCACCAGGATGACCACCGCGCCGATGAACAGGAATTTCTGCAGGCTGGACAGGTCGCGCTTGATGGTGGTGGCCAGTGTGGCCATCGTGCCGAACACGATGGCGGTGCCGCCGAAGGCCGTCATGACGAGCTGCGAACCGTTGCCCATGCCCATCACGAAGCCCAGCAGGCGCGACAGCATGACGCCCATGAAGAAGGTGAACGCCAGCAGCAGCGCCACGCCCAGCGAGCTGTTCTTGTTTTTCTCGATGGCGAACATCAGGCCGAACGCGCCCACCAGGAACACGATGGCCGAAAGCCCCGGGCTCGCGCCCATGGCCTGGTTGATGCCGGTGTACAGGCCGACCGCCGCGCCGAGCACGGTGGGGACCAGCGACAGCGCCAAGAGCCAATAGGTGTTGCGCAGCACCTTGTTGCGCACGACCTCGCCCGGCGCGCCGGCGAGCGCGCCGGAACGGTTAAAAGGGGACGGACGATATTCGTTCATGGAGGACTCCTGTGTGCGGCAAGATGGGTATTGCCCGATAAGCTTAGATGCCAAGGATACCTTACAGTTCCCTTAATAATCCAGTGCCGCGCCAAATGGACGAGACGGGGACGAGGCGCGGGACGAAACGTGGCGAGGGCGCGCGGACGGCCTCAGCCCCGCCGGGTGCCCTGCATGACCCGCGCCACGATGGCGGGCAGTTCGGCGTCCATGCGGGCCTGGATCTGTTCGACCGCGTCGGCCAGCGCCTGTTGCATCAGGGCTTCGACCTCGGCCTGCAGGCGGGCCGCGAGCACGGAGGCGTCGGGCGGGGGGGCGACGGGTTCGGGCGCCGGCCGCGGGGCGGCGGACACCTGTTCGGTCAGCACGGGGAACGGATCGCCGGCGGCGCCGGCCGCGGGAGCAAGCGCCGGCTCGGCCCGCTCGGTGAGCGTGGGGATGCCGGCATCGTCGCGGTGTAGGGGCATGGTGGACCTCACGGTCGGGAAAAGACGCGGCGGGTGTCAGGGGGCGGACGCGCGGCGGGCCAGGTCGTGGCTGCGCGGGACGTGCCCCGCGCCCTGGTAGGCGCGCCAGCGCTGGCGCGCGGCCTGCCTGTCGTCGTGGTCGTCGGACACGATTTCCAGTACGCGCTCGAAAGCGTCGAAGCCGGGCGGGCAGCCGTCGTCCAGGTTGAGCAGCCAGGGCCGGGGAGCATCGCCGGGCGCGGCCTTGGCGGCCGCCTGCTGCGGGTCGGCGGCGGTGAGGACCACCGGCGTATCGGGCGCGAGCGGGTCGTTCGCCAGCACGTGCGGCACGAAAGAGGTGTCGTCAAACGCCCAGAGCATGCGGTCGAAGGCCGCCAGGCGGGAGCCGTCGCTGCAATACACCAGCAGCCGCTGGCCCGCCAGATAGCGCTTGCGCGCCACCTGGCAGGCCGTGCGCAGGCGCTCGGGCGCGCCGAAGGCGAAATCGATGCGCGTCATGCCCGGGCTCCGGCCTCGCGGTTCAAACCTGGTCCAGCAGGTACTGCATCAGGAGCGGCACGGGGCGGCCGGTGGCGCCCTTGTCCTTGCCGCCCTTCCAGGCGGTGCCCGCGATGTCCAGATGGGCCCAGCGGTACGCCTTGGCGAAGCGCGACAGGAAGCAGGCCGCCGTGACCGCGCCGGCCGGGGGGCCGCCGATATTGGCCATGTCGGCGAAGTTGGACTTGAGCTGCTCCTGGTAGGCATCGTCCAGCGGCATGCGCCACGCGGGGTCCAGCGACTGCCGGCCCGCGGACAGCAAGGCCTCGGCCAGCGCGTCGTCCTTGGTGAAAAGGCCCGAGTTGACGTGGCCCAGCGCCACCACGCAGGCGCCGGTGAGCGTGGCGATGTCGATCACGGCCGAGGGCTTGAAACGCTCGGCGTAGGTAAGGGCGTCGCACAGCACCAGGCGCCCTTCGGCGTCGGTGTTGAGGATTTCGATGGTCTGGCCCGACATGCTGGTGACCACGTCGCCCGGCTTGTTGGCCGTGCCGCTGGGCAGGTTCTCGCAGGCCGGGATGAGGCCCACCACGTCCAGCGGCAGGTTCAGCTCGGCCAGGGCGCGGAAGGCGCCCAGCACGCTGGCGGCGCCGCACATGTCGTACTTCATTTCGTCCATGGTGGCGGCCGGCTTGAGCGAGATGCCGCCGGCATCGAAGGTGATGCCCTTGCCGACCAGCACTACCGGGCCCTGCGCGCCCTTGCCGCTCTTCTTGGCGGGAGCGCCGGCGTGGCGCAGCACGATGAAGCGCAGGGCTTCGTCCGAGCCCTTGGCCACCGAGAGGAACGAGCCCATGCCCAGCGCCTCGACCTTCTTGCGGTCCATGACCTCGACCTTGATCGACTTGAATTCGCGGGCCAGGCGCTTGGCGGTTTCGCCCAGGTAGGTGGGCGTGCACAGGTTGCCGGGCAGGTTGCCCAGGGTGCGGGTGAGCGCCATGCCGTTGGCGATGGCCGCGCCTTCGCGCAGGCCGCGCTGGGCCTGGGCGGCCTCGGCGCGTTCGACGATCTGCACGATTTTCTTCAGCTTGGGGCGGGCGTCGCGGTCGGG
Organism: Achromobacter sp. DMS1; assembly: GCF_001270295.1. NCBI lineage: Bacteria > Pseudomonadati > Pseudomonadota > Betaproteobacteria > Burkholderiales > Alcaligenaceae > Achromobacter > Achromobacter sp. DMS1. Next base: position 4,351 of record NZ_LHSJ01000051.1, read on the forward strand.
CTTGCCGAAGGTTTCGTCGTAATGGTAGGAGGCGGCGCCGGCCGCGACGGCGGCGCTGCGCGCGCGGGCCGCGAGCGGCACGCCTTCGATGGGGTTGGCGGCCAGCGTGGACACGCCCTCGGCGAGCTGCGCGGCCACGCAGGCGGAGGCGAAGGCCTGTTCGGCCGAGGCGTGCGCACGGGCCGAATACTCGTCCTGCTTGCCCAGGCCGACCAGCACCACGCGCTGGGCGCTCACGCCCGGCAGGTTGCGCAGCACCAGCGTGGCGCCGGCGCGCCCGCGGAACTCGGCCTTGACCACGGCGCGCACGGCGCCGTTGCTGGCGCGGTCGATCAGGTCGGCGGCCGGCGAGAGCACGCTGTCCGCATAGATGCCGATGCCCAGCGCGGCGGTTTTGATTTGGTGCAGGGAAGCGGTGGTCTGTGTGCTAAATTCCATGAGGGTTTCCCGTGTGCGTCTGTTTCTCAACGTGGCGGTCGGCTCATTATCCCGCATATTCTCCCATGTCTCTATTCAAGCGCTCTGTCGTCAGCGAGATCACCAGTCACGCTGGTGTGGTCTTCTCCACCCTCATCGTCGTATGGCTCAGCGTGCTGCTGGTGCGCCTGCTCGGCGAAGCGGCGGGGGGCAACATCGGGGCGGACGTCGTCGTGGTGCTGGCCGCGCTGTCCACCATCACCGCGCTGCCGACCATTCTGGCCGTGTCGATCTTCATCGCGGTGCTGACCACGGTGACGCGCAATTACCGCGAGTCCGAAATGGTGGTGTGGTTCGCCAGCGGGTTGTCGCTGGCGGACTGGCTGCGCCCGGTGCTGCGCGTGGCGGTGCCGGTGGCGCTCGCGGTGTCGGCGCTGACCTTGGTCGCCTCGCCCTGGGCCTACCGCCAGATCGGCGAATACCGCGAACGCTTCGAGCAGCGCTCAGACCTGGCCAAGGTTACCGCGGGCCAGTTCGCCGAATCCAGCGGCGGCAAGCGCGTGTTCTTCGCCGAGAATCCCGAGCGGCCCACCGACGAACTGGGCAATGTGTTCGCGCGCGAGATCGGGCCCGAGTGGCTGAGCGTGCTGACCGCGGCCAGCGCGCACACCGAAACCAAGCCCAATGGCGACCGCTTCCTGGTGCTGGGCGAAGGGCACCGCTACGACCTGAAGCCCGGTACGCCCGAGATCCGGCTGGTGCATTTCGAGAAATACGGCATCCGCCTGGAGAGCAAGTCCGGCGGCGATCCCGTGGCCGAAGCCCGCGCCGCGGCGGAGCGATCGTCCAAGGCGCGCTCCACGGGGCAGCTCATCGCCGACAACACCAACAGCAGCTGGTCGCAGGTAATGTGGCGCCTGGCGCTGCCGCTGGCCGCCCTGAACCTGGCGCTGCTCGCCATTCCGCTGGGGGCGGTCAATCCGCGCCTGGGCCGTTCGGGCGATCTGCTCATCGCCGGCCTGGTGGGCCTGCTCTACATGAATCTCATCAATCTCTCGCGCGCCTGGATTTCCAACGGCAAGCTCAGCTTCGGCGTGGGCGTCTGGCTGATCCACGGCATCGTCGCGGCGCTCACCGCCTTCCTGCTCATGCGCCGCCTGCGCGTGAAAGCCCCGCGCAATCAGAACGGCTGAGTGCGCGCCAGGCGCAACCCGCAATGAACGGCGGCATGCGGCCCACGGCCGGGCCGCCCCGGCGGGGCGCGGCCCGGCCGTCAGGCGCCGGCTCCCGCGCGGCCTACGGCAGGTATTTCATCCTGCCCTTGCGGCCCGAAAGCAGGTCTTTGTTGCGCAGCACCGATTTGCGGATGAATTCCCACAGCGCATGCACGCGCTTGAGTTTGCGCAGGTCTTCGTGGCAGTACATCCAGAACGAGCGGGTGATCTCCACCTCGTTTTCCAGCACGGGCGCCAGCCGCGGGTCTTGCGCGGCGATGAAGCACGGCAGGATGGCCAGCGATTGGCCCTGCAGGGCCGCGTGGTATTGCGCCACCACGCTGGTGCTGCGCAGCACCACCTTGCTGGCGGGCAGCAGGTCTTCGAGATAGCGCAGGCGCTCGCTGAAGAGCAGCTCGTCCACATAGCCGATGAAGGTGTGCGAGGACAGGTCCTCGCGCGAACGTATGGGTTCGTGGCGCGCCAGGTAGCCGGGCGTGCCGTACAGGCGCAGCGTGTAGTCGCAGAGCTTGCTGCACACATAGGGCCCGCGCTGCGGCCGCTCGATGGTGATGGCCAGGTCGGCCTCGCGCTTGGAGAGGCTGACAAAGCGCGGCACGGGCAGGATGTCCAGCGTGATGTGCGGATAGCGGCGCTGGAAGTCGGCCGCCAGCGGCGTCAGCACATAGCTGCCGAAGCCTTCGGTGGCGCCGATGCGCAGGTGCCCGGACAGGGCCTGGCCGATGCCGGACAGGTTTTCGCGCGCGGTGTGGACCGCGCTTTCCATCTGCTCGGCGTGCACGAAGAGGCGCTGCCCGTCGTCGGTGAGCACGAAGCCGGCGCTGCGCGATTTCTCGAAAAGCAGGGTGTCCAGCTCGGCTTCCAGGGCGCGGATGCGCCGCGACACGGTGGTGTGCTCCACCCCCAGGCGGCGGGCGGCTGCGCTGGCGCGCTGGGTGCGCGCCACCTCCAGGAAATACCTCAGGCTGTCCCAATCGAGCACGTTTTCCCCGCGGTTTCGGTATGTGCATGAATGCACAAGGAATGTGCATTTCTGGTGTTGCTTGTTGATTTTCACACATCTACACTGGACCGGCAGCTCCCGGGCGCATTCCGGAGAGCGGTAGGCCGCAAAGACGGCGCCACAACGCATAACACTCAGGAGACAAATCCATGAAACTGCACGCACGCGGGCTGGCCGCAGGCTTGTGTCTGGGCGCCGTTCTGGGCGCTTCCGCGCAGGCCGCCGACAAGCCTCCGGTGAAGATCGGCATTTTGACGGACATGTCGGGCACGTATGCCGCCATGGGGGGAGCGGGCTCGGTGGCGGCGGCGCAGCTGGCCATCGACGATTGCCTGGCGGCCGAGTGCAAGGGCATGAAAATCGAGCTGGTGTCCGCGGACAACCAGAACAAGGCCGACGTGGGCGCGGCCCGCGCGCGCGAATGGTTCGACCGCGACGGCGTGACGGCCATCGCCGACCTGACCAATTCCGCGGTGGCACTAGCGGTGCAGGGCATTGCGCGCGAGAAGAACAAGGTGGTGATGTTTTCCGGGCCGGCCACCACGGCGCTCACCAACAAGGATTGCTCGCCGGTGGGTTTCCACTGGATGTTCGACACGTATTCGCAGTCCGCGGGCGGCGCCAAGGCCACGGTGAGGTCGGGCGGCAAGTCCTGGTTCTTCATCACAGTGGACTATGCGTTCGGCCATTCGCTGGAGGCCGATACCGCCAAGGCCGTGCGCGCGCTGGGCGGCACGGTGGCGGGCAGCGTGCGGCATCCGCTGAACGCTCCCGATTTCGCTTCCTATCTGCTGCAGGCGCAGAGTTCCAAGGCGCAGGTGGTGGCGCTGGCCAACGGCGGCCAGGACACGGTCAACGCGGTCAAGCAGGCGCGCGAATTCGGCATCGTGGCGGGCGGCCAGCGGCTGGTGTCGCTGTTGATCTTCCTGTCCGACCTGCGGGCGCTGGGGCTGGAGAACGCGCAGGGGCTGTCGTATGTCGACGGTTTCTACTGGGACTATGACGACGCCACGCGCCGGTGGTCGTCCCGCTTCGAGAAGGCGTTCCGCGGCCTGAAGCCCACCATGACGCAGGCGGGCGTGTATTCCAGCGTGCTGCACTACCTGCGTGCCGTGGCCGCCACCGGCAGCACCGACGGCAAGACCGTGGCCGACAAGATGCGCGAGCTGCCCATCAAGGACCCCATCATGCGCAACGCGTCCATCCGCCCCGACGGCCGCGTGATTCACGATATGTATCTCTATGAGGTGAAAAAGCCCGGCGAATCCAAGGGCGGCTGGGATTACTCCAAGCTGGTGGCCACGATTCCCGCCGCCGAGGCTTTCCAGCCGCTGGCGGATTCGACGTGCCCGCTGGTCAAGAAGTAGGAGCCGAAACGGGAGCCGGCCGCGCCGGCCGGCTCCGTGCATTCATGAACGCGGATCCGTCCGCATCGACACAGGCAGTGTGAGGAGCATCAAATGAGCGAAGTCCCCCGCGTTCCGCTATTGATCGGCGGCAAGCTGGTCCAATCCAAAACCACCGAGTGGCGCGACGTGATCAATCCCGCCACGCAGGAAGTCGTGGCCAAGGTTCCGTTCGCGACGCGCGAAGAGCTGGACCTGGCCGTTTCCAACGCCAAGGAAGCCTACAAGACCTGGCGCAACGCCGGGCAGGGCGCCCGCATGCGCGTCATGCTCAAGTTCCAGGAGCTGCTGCGCGCCAACACGGCCAAGCTGGCCGAGATGATCACCCGCGAGCACGGCAAGACGCTGCCCGACGCCGAAGGCGAGGTGGGCCGGGGCCTGGAAGTGGTGGAGCACGCGTGCTCCATCGCCAACCTGCAACTGGGCGAGTACGCAGAGAACGCGGCGTCCGGCATCGACGTCTATACCCTGATCCAGCCGCTGGGCGTGTGCGCCGGCATCACGGCTTTCAATTTCCCCGTGATGCTGCCGTGCTTCATGTTCCCCATCGCAGTGTCCTGCGGCAACACCTTCGTGCTCAAGCCCTCGGAGCAGGATCCCTCATCGTCGCTGTTCCTCGCCCAGCTCGCGCTGGAAGCCGGCCTGCCGCCGGGCGTGCTGAATGTGGTGCATGGCGGGCCCGAGATCGCCAACGGCCTGTGCGAGCATCCGGACATCAAGGCGGTGTCCTTCATCGGCTCCACGCGCGTAGGCACCGAGATCTACCACCGCGCGTCGGCGGCCGGCAAGCGCTGCCAATCCATGATGGGCGCCAAGAACCACTGCGTGATCCTGCCCGACGCCGATCCGGACGTGGCGCTCAACCAGCTTGTGGGCGCCGCCTTCGGCGCCGCCGGCCAGCGCTGCATGGCGGCTTCGGTGGCGGTCCTGGTGGGCGAGGCCCGCAACTGGCTGCCCGATTTCGTCGAGCGCGCCAGGAAGCTCAAGGTCAATGTCGGCACCGACCGCGAGGCCGACCTGGGCCCGCTGGTGTCGCCCAACGCGAAGAAGCGCGTCGAGAGCCTGATCCAGAAGGGCGTGGACGAAGGCGCCCGGCTGCTGCTGGACGGCCGCAACATCAAGGTGGCGGGCTTCGAGCAGGGCAATTTCGTGGGGCCGACGGTTTTCGACGGCGTGACGGAAAACATGACCATCTACACCGAGGAAATCTTCGGGCCGGTGCTGTCGGTGGTGGGCGTGGAAACGCTGGAGGAAGCGGTGGCGTTCATCAACCGCAATCCCAACGGCAACGGGGTGGCGCTCTTCACGCAGGACGGGGGCGCGGCGCGTTACTTCCAGAACAACATCGACGTGGGCCAGGTGGGCATCAACATTCCCATTCCGGTGCCCGTGGCCTGGTTCAGCTTCACGGGCTCGCGCGGTTCCAAGCTGGGCGACCTCGGGCCCAACGGCAAGCAGGCGGTGCAGTTCTGGACCCAGACCAAGACGGTCACGGCGCGCTGGTCGTCCCACGGCAAGAGCGTCAACACCACCATCACCATGCGTTGAAACAGGGACGCCTTGCAATTAAGCTTATGCAAATAAGTAATATTGAAAGGCTTTCTTATTACTTATAATTGGCCCCTTGTTACCAGGGGCCAATCAATGAACCTCCAGCAATTTCGCTTCGTGCGAGAGACCATCCGGCGCGACTTCAACCTTACCGAAGCCGCCCGGATGCTCTATACCTCCCAGCCCGGGGTGTCCAAGGCCATCATCGAGTTCGAGGACGAGCTCGGCATCAAGATCTTCGAGCGCCACGGCAAGCGCATCAAGGGCCTGACCAAGCCGGGACTGGCGGTGTCCCAGGTCATCGACCGCATCATGCGCGAGGTCGACAATCTCAAGAAAGTCAGCGACGAATTCGCCCGGCGCGACGAGGGCGGGCTGGTCATCGCCTGCACGCACACGCAGGCGCGCTACCTGCTGCCGCGCGTGATTCCGGCGTTCCGCCAGCAGTTTCCCAAGGTGCACCTGTCGCTCGCGGAGGGCAGTCCCGCCCAGCTCGCCGAAATGGTGCTGCATGAGCAGGCGGACCTGGCGCTGGCCACGGAATCCCTGGCGCTCACGCCGGGCCTGGCCACGCTGCCCGTCTATGCCTGGGAGCACACGGTGGTGGTGCGCCCCGACCATCCGCTGGCCGAGCTGACATCCAGCGCCGCGCGCCAGATTTCCCTGGAACAGCTGGCGGAATATCCCATCGTGACCTACGACCGCGCCTTTACCGGCCGCACGACCATCGACGAGGTGTTCGCCAACCAGGGCGTGCATCCCGACATCGTCCTGGAAGCCATCGACGCCGACGTCATCAAGACGTACGTGGACGTGGGGCTGGGCATCGGCATCATCGCCGGCGTGGCCTACGATCCGCGCCGCGACGCCAACCTCGTGGGGCTGCCCGTGGGGCATCTGTTCGGCACCCACACCACGCGGGTGGGCGTGAAGGCGGGCGTATTTCTGCGCGACTACGTCTATACCTTCCTGGAGATGCTGGCCCCCTCGCTGACCCGCGCGGTCGTCACCGAGGCGGTGCAGGGCACGCCCAGATAGGACAGGCCCCGGCGGCATCGATTTCCCTGGCGGGGCGCGCAAGCGCCCCTTTTTTTCGCTCTGCAGCAAGACATGGGGCTATGCGGTGGAGCGGGCTCATAAAAACAATTAAATAAGAATGTCTCTCATTTGAGTTGACTAAAAAATGGGAATCATTATCATTACATCCAGACTCAACGACCCAGTGAGGTTCATCATGACGGCAGGACTGAGTGCAGTGATCGTCGGCGCGGATCGCCTCGGCAACATTCCCGACCTACTCAAAGGTCACAACATCTCCATCACGCACCACATCAGCGGGCGCGACCCCTCCCACCAGAAAAAGACGCTCCAACTGCCCTCGGGCACGCAGCTCGTCATTCTCCTCACCGATTTCCTCGGCCACAACGTCATGAAGACCTTCCGCAACGCCGCGCAGCGCGGCGGCATCCGGGTCGTGGCGTGTCGCCGTTCCGTATGCAGCATGCAGCAGGCCCTGAAACAATGCGGCCTGTGCTCCATGCACTGAGCGCGCCGCCGGCACAAAGAAAACTGGGGAGGCCGCAAGGCCCGCGGGTCGCGGTTTGCGCGGATCGCGAAGAGAGAATCGAAAAGCCGCCAGACTGGAACAGTCTGGCGGCTTTTTGGTTATCGTGGTCCGGAGCGCGGCCGGCGCGCAGGCGTGTGCGGCTCGGCGCGTCAGTTGGCGGCGGCGCGGGCGGAGGCCAGCAGGCTGTTGTCCAGGCGGCGCGCGCCGTTGTAGCGTTTGCTCCAGTAGGCCATGTTCATGTTCTCGACCCGCACCACGCCGCCGGCGCTGGGAGAGTGAACGAAGCGATCGTCGCCCAGGTAGATGCCCACGTGCGAGTAGCGGCGGCCCATGGTGTTGAAGAAGACCAGGTCGCCGGCCTTGAGCTCGTTCTTGCGGACCGAGATACCCTGCTGGGCGATGTCGGCGGCGCTGCGCGGCAGTTTCAGGCCCAGCGAGCGCTCGGCGGAATAGGCCACCAGGCCGCTGCAGTCGAAGCCGGTATCGGGGCTGTTGCCGCCGAAGCGGTAGCGGATGCCCAGGTAGTTGAGCGCTTCGCTTACGAGGGGATTGTCGCTGCCGACGCCCGATTGCACCTGGCGGCGGTCGCGCTTGAATTTCTGCACCACCAGCATGCCGATGGGGTCATCGGCGGTGGCGATCCATTCGGAATCGTAGGGGTCGGTATCGGACGAATAGGCGGTTGACTTTTGCTGAGTGCTTGCGCAACCGGCCATGACTCCCAAACACGCCATCAACGCCAGCAAGCGCGCGCCGCGGCTTGCCTGGCCGAAGATACATGCAGATAGCGCGCGTTTGGAGTGTCGATGCATTCGCCTGGGATGACTCGCCGGAAATATCGAAAACGCAGGGAAACCCCCCGTTCTTGACCGATCTTCCAACAAGACCAACGGATATGTGTACAACTTCGCGGGGATTCTACCAAACTTTAATGACCGGTACGCTATGGTAACCAGCCACTTCGCCCGCGGGGCGTCAGGTCGGGCAGAATGTCTTGATATACGGCAAGACTCATGCAAGGTTCGCCTTCCACAATGGCCGAAAAAAATTACAAAACCACGCAATCAGCCATATGGCGTAGGGAAGATAACAGGAGACAGGCATGCAAAAAACCCGGGATTTCCATTACCGCTCGGTCCATGACCGCGACGCCTTCTGGCGCGAGGAGGCCAGCCGCATCCACTGGGAGACGCCGTTCGAGTCGGTGCTCGACTTCTCGCGCCCGCCGTTCGCCAAGTGGTTCGTGGGCGGGCGCACCAATCTCTGCTACAACGCCGTCGACCGATGGCTGCCCACCCAGGCCGACCAGCCCGCCCTGATCTGGGTCTCCACCGAGGTGGAGCGCGAGCGCAGCTACACGCGCCAGGAGGTCTACGAGGAAGTGAACGCGGCGGCCGCGATGCTCAAGGAGCTGGGCGTGGCGCGCGGCGACCGTGTGCTGCTCTATATGCCCATGGTGCCCGAGGCCGTTTTCACCATGCTGGCGTGTGCGCGCATCGGCGCGGTGCATTCGGTGGTGTTCGGCGGCTTTGCCTCGGTGAACCTGGCGCAGCGCATCGACGATGCCGCGCCCAAGGTGGTGGTGTGTACGGACGGCGGCTCGCGCGCGGGCAAGGCGGTTCCGTACAAGCCGCTGTTGGACCGGGCGCTGCAACTGTGCAAGGCGCCGCCCGCCTCGGTGGTGGTATTCGACCGCGGGCTGGCGCCCTTCGAGCCGGTGGCCGGGCGCGACCTGGACTACGCCACGCTGCGCGCGCGCCACCAGGGCGCCCGCGTGCCGGTGCAGTGGCTGGAATCCTCCGAGCCCAGCTACATCCTCTACACGTCCGGCACCACCGGCAAACCCAAGGGCGTGCAGCGCGACACGGGCGGCTACGCGGTGGCGCTGGCCTCGTCCATGGAATACATTTTCGACGGCAAGCCGGGCGACACCTTTTTCTGCACCAGCGACATCGGCTGGGTGGTGGGGCATTCCTACATCGTGTATGGGCCGCTCATCGGCGGGCAGGCCACCGTGCTCTACGAGGGCACGCCGGTGCGGCCCGACGGCGCCATCCTGTGGCGGCTGGTCGAGGAGCACGGCGTCAATACGCTGTTCTCGGCGCCCACGGCGGTGCGCGTGCTCAAGCGGCAGGACCCGGCGCTGTTGAAGAAGCACGACCTGTCCACGCTGCGCGCCGTCTACCTGGCCGGCGAGCCGCTGGACGAGCCCACGGCCCAGTGGATTTCGCAGGGGCTGGGCAAGCCCATCATCGACAACTACTGGCAGACGGAGTCCGGCTGGCCGATACTCTCGGCGCAGCCCGGCGTGGAGAAAGCGCCCACGCGCTTCGGCAGCCCCTCGTTTCCGGTGTATGGCTTCGACGTGCGCATCGTCAGCGAAACCACCGGCCAGGACCTGGGTCCGGACACCAAGGGCGTGGTGGCGATCGAGCCGCCGCTGCCGCCGGGCGCCATGTCCACCATCTGGGGCGACGATGAGCGCTTCGTGCAGACCTATTTCACGTCCATCCCCGGACGCCAGGTGTATTCCACCTTCGACTGGGGGCTGGTGGACCAGGACGGGTATTGGTTCATCCTGGGGCGCACCGACGACGTCATCAACGTGGCAGGGCATCGCCTGGGCACCCGCGAGATCGAGGAGTCCGTCAACAGCCACGGCGGCGTGGCCGAATGCGCCGTGGTGGGCGTGGCCGATCCGCTCAAGGGGCAGGTCGCCATGGCGTTCGCGGTGCTGAAAAATCCCGCGGGGGCGGACACCGAGGAGGGCGCGCGCGCCCTCGAAGGCGATATCATGCGGCTGGTGGAAGAACAGCTCGGCGCCGTGGCGCGCCCCGCGCGGATCCGCTTCGTGGGCGCCTTGCCCAAGACGCGCTCCGGCAAGGTGCTGCGACGGGCCATCGTCGCGGTCTGCGAAGGGCGCGATCCGGGCGACCTGACCACCATCGAAGACCCAACCGCCCTGGAACAAATCAAGGAATCGCTGCAATGAAGACCAAACCGGTGCTGAGCGCCGACGATGTGAAGAAGATCCTGGCCGCGGCCGAGGCCCACGCCACCAAGAACAAGTGGGCCGTCGCGATCGCCGTCGTGGACGACGGCGGCCATCTGCTGGGCATGCTGCGCCTGGACGAGGCCGCGCCCGTTTCCTCGCACATCGCTCCCGCCAAGGCCCGCACCGCGGCCCTCGGGCGCCGCGAATCGCGCGCGTACGAGGAAATAATCAACAACGGCCGCTATTCCTTCCTGTCGGCGCCGACCCTGGAAGGCATGCTGGAAGGCGGCGTGCCGGTGGTGGCCGACGGGCAGGTCGTGGGCGCGGTGGGCGTTTCGGGCGTGAAGTCGTCCGAAGACGCCGAAATCGCGCGGGCCGGCATCGCAGCGCTGGGCCTGTGAGCGCAGCGCCGCGCAACGGCGCGCCGGAGGACACGCCCGCGGGCGGGCCTTCCGGCGCGCCGGACGCCCCGGGGCGCGGGGAAGACGACAGCCCGCTCAACCCCGGCGTCGCCAAGCGCGAAGTCTGGGCCTGGGCCATGTACGACTTCGCCAATTCGGGCTATACCACCGTCATTCTCACGGCGGTGTTCAGCACCTACTTCGTCGGCGTGGTGGGGGGCAGCGCGCCCTGGGCCACGCTGGCCTGGACGGCGGCCCTGTCGCTGTCCTACCTGGCCATCATGCTGACCATGCCCGCGCTGGGCGCGCGCGCCGACGCCCCGCGCCGGCAAGCGGCGGCTGCTCTTCACCAGTACCGCGGGCTGCGTGGCCGCCACCCTGGTCCTGACCCAGGCCGGGCCGGGCGACGTCTGGCTGGCGCTGGCGGCGGTGGCCGTTTCCAACTACTGCTATTGCGTGGGCGAATCCGTGGTGGCGGCCTTCCTGCCGGAACTGGCCCGGCCGCAGGCCCTGGGCCGGGTGTCGGGCTGGGGCTGGAGCTTCGGCTACTGCGGCGGCATGCTCACGCTGGGCCTGTCGCTGGTAGTGGCCACGCGCGCCGAAAGCCGCGGCCTGGCGGCCCAGCAGTTCGTGCCCTGGATCGTCGTCGTGACCTGCGCGGTGTTCGCGGCGGCGGCGCTGCCCTCGTTCCTGCTGCTGCGCGAGCGGGCCGTTCCGCGTCCCCAGCCCCAGGCCATGGACCTGCTGCGGCGGCTGGCCTACGCCTGGCGCGAAACGGGTACGCATTTCCCGGAGTTCCGCCGCCTGCTGATGTGCATCGCCTGCTACCAGGCCGGCATTTCCGTGGTCATCACGCTGGCAGCGGTGTACGCGTCCGAGGTCATGGGGTTCACCACGCCCCGCATCATGCTGCTGGTGTTCACGGTGAACATCGCGGCCGCGACGGGCGCATTCTGCTTCGGCTACGTGCAGGACCGCATCGGCCACCGGCGCGCGCTGGCCATCACGCTGTCGGGCTGGATCGCCATGGTGCTGGTGGCCTACGCGGCGACCACCGCTCCGGTTTTCTGGATCGCCGCCACGCTGGCCGGCCTGTGCATGGGCACGACGCAGAGCGCGGGGCGGGCCATGGCGGGGGCGCTGGCCCCGCCGCGCCGGCTGGCGGAATTCTTTTCGCTGTGGACCTTCGCCGTGCAACTGGCGGCGGTGGTCGGCCCCATTACCTACGGCCTGGTGACCTGGGCCACCGAGGGCAACCACCGGCTCGCCATTCTGGTGACGGGCCTGTTTTTCGTGGGCGGCCTGGCGCTGCTGGCGCGCGTGGACATGAAGGCCGGCCTGGCGCGCCGCGATACGCACGCCTGATCCGGCCCGCCTGCCGGGCCGGCGGCTGCTATCCTTATGGCATGCCAGCGCGGCGGCCCGCCAGCCGCCGCGCGACACGTTTCGCGCTTGCGCCGTTCTGCTTGTGTCTGCCGCTCGCATTTTTGCGTAAGGTGCCCGTAAGAGCGTGGCGATACGGTTGCCATTGGAAAAATAGCTGCATACACAAAATCAACCGATTGGAGACAACATCATGTCCAAGGCCATTGAATCCGTCCTGGTGGAAACCCGCGTTTTCCCGCCGCCCGCCCGCGCGGTCGAAGGCGCGGCGATTTCCGGCATGGATGCCTACCGCGCGCTGTGTGCGCAGGTCGAACAGGATTTCGAGGGATTCTGGGCGGGCCTGGCCCGTGACAACCTGCAATGGACCAAGCCCTTCACGCAGGTGCTCGACGAATCCGACGCGCCCTTCTACCGCTGGTTCGGCGATGGCGAGCTCAACGTCTCGGCCAATTGCCTGGACGTGCACCTGAAAAACGGCAACGCCGACAAGACCGCCATCATCTTCGAGGCCGACGACGGCAAGGTCGAGCGCGTCACCTACCGCGAGCTGCTGGCCCGCGTGTGCCGCTTCGCCAACGGCATCGCCAAGCTCGGCTACAAGAAGGGCGATCGCGCCATCATCTACATGCCCATGTCCATCGAGGCCGTGGTCGCCATGCAGGCCTGCGCCCGGCTGGGCGTGACGCATTCGGTGGTGTTCGGCGGCTTTTCGGCCAAGAGCCTGCAGGAGCGCGTGGTCGACGTGGGCGCCTCGCTCATCATCACGGCCGACGAGCAGGTCCGCGGCGGCAAGGTCATCCCGCTCAAGCCCGCGGTGGAGGAAGCCATCGCCATGGGCGGCTGCGAGGCCGTGTCCAAGGTCATCGTGTACCGCCGCACGGGCGGCAAGGTGCAGTGGGTCGAGGGCCGCGACCTCTGGATGCACGACGTGGAAGCCGGCCAGCCCGACACCTGCGAGCCGGTGCCCGTCAACGCCGAGCACCCGCTCTTCATCCTCTACACCTCCGGTTCCACCGGCCGGCCCAAGGGCGTGCAGCACGCGTCGGCCGGCTACCTGCTGTGGGCGCTGCTGACGGTCAAATGGACCTTCGACGCGCGCCCCGAGGACGTGTACTGGTGCACGGCCGACGTGGGCTGGGTCACGGGCCATACCTACATCACCTATGGTCCGCTGGCCGCCGGCCTGACGCAGATCGTGTTCGAGGGCGTGCCCACCTACCCGAACGCCGGCCGCTTCTGGGACATGATCGCGCGCCACAAGGTCACCACCTTCTACACCGCGCCCACCGCCATCCGTTCGCTCATCAAGGCGTCCGAGGCCACGCCCGAGCGCATCCGCGCAACTACGACCTGGACAGCCTGCGCATCCTAGGCACGGTGGGCGAGCCCATCAACCCCGAGGCCTGGATGTGGTACCACAAGAACGTGGGCCGCGAGCGCTGCCCCATCGTGGACACGTGGTGGCAGACCGAGACCGGCGGCCACATGATCACGCCGCTGCCGGGCGCCACGCCCACCAAGCCGGGTTCCTGCACGCTGCCGCTGCCGGGCATCGCCGCGGCCATCGTGGACGAAACCGGGGCCGACGTGGAACAGGGCAACGGCGGCTTCCTGGTCATCAAGCGCCCGTGGCCCGCCATGATCCGCAACATCTGGGGCGATCCGGAGCGTTTCAAGAAGAGTTATTTCCCGCCGGAGCTGCGCGGCTATTACCTGGCGGGCGACGGCGCGCAGCGCGACGCCGACGGCTATTTCTGGATCATGGGCCGCATCGACGACGTGCTGAATGTGTCCGGCCACCGCCTGGGCACCATGGAAGTCGAGTCGGCGCTGGTGGCGCACGAGCTGGTGGCCGAGGCGGCCGTGGTGGGGCGTCCCGACGACACCACCGGCGAGGCCGTGGTGGCCTTCGTGGTGCTCAAGGGCGCGCGCCCCGAGGGCGAGCAGGCCCAGGCCGTGGCCAAGCAGTTGCGCGACTGGGTGGCCCGCGAAATCGGGCCGATCGCCAAGCCCAAGGACATCCGGTTCGGCGACAACCTGCCCAAGACGCGGTCGGGCAAGATCATGCGCCGGCTGCTGCGCGTGGTGGCCAAGGGCGAGGAGATCACCCAGGACGTGTCCACGCTGGAGAACCCGGCCATTCTCGACCAGCTTTCCAAGTCGCTGTGAGCTCCCGCGCCGTGTCCGCGACACGGACGCGGCCGCCCGCGCCGGCCCGNGCTCGAGCTGCCCGCGGTACAAGGCCACGCTGCGCGCGACGCGCTCCGGCACGGCGGCGCCATGCTGGCGGCCGCGTTCGTAGGGACTGCCCTGGACGTCGACCAGGGGAAAGGGGGTAGGCAGGGTCACGCGATTGCTCCGAACAAGATGGCGAAATTTTGTACTAACATAGATAAAAGTTCAATATCAGGGTTTCCCCTGGGCGGCGTGCGCCGCGCCCGCCCTCCGTTACCATTGCCCCTTTCCGCAAGACACCGCGCGCCCGACCCATGCCCCCAGCCGCCGCTTTCCGCCCCACGCCCCTGCAAGTCGACCTGGCCCGCCAGATCGCGCGCGACATCGTGGGCGGGCGCCATCGGCCCGGCGAGCATCTTTCGGAAGAAACGCTGGCGGCCTCGTACGGCGTGTCTCGCACGCCGGTGCGTGGCGCGCTGCGGCTGCTCGCGGGCCAGGGCCTCATCCGCCATCGCCCCAACAGCGGCTACACGGTGGCCGAGCACGTCGCCGGTCAGCCGCCCGCCATCGAGGGCGCCGGCCCTACGCAGGAAGAGCTGTACCGCCGCCTCATCGACGACCGCGCCAGCCGCAGCCTGCCGGAAACTTTTACCGAGCGCGAACTGATCCAGCGCTACGACGCGCCGCGCAGCGTGCTGAACAAGACGCTGCTGCGGCTCTCGGCCGACGGGCTGATCGAAAAGCGCAAGGGCCACGGCTGGCAGTTCGCGCCTTCGCTGGAAAGCCCCGAGGCGCTGGCCGAAAGCTACCGCTTCCGCATGACGGTGGAATGCGCCGGGCTGCTGGAGCCGGGCTTCCATGCCGACCGCGACGCCCTGGCGCGCATGCGCGCGGCCCACGAAGCCCTGATCGCGCGGCCCGACGCCGAGATATCCGCCACCGAATTCTTCGCGCTGAACGCCTCGTTCCACGAGATGCTGGCGCGCTTCTCGGGCAACCGCTACATCCTGCAGGCCGTGCAGCAGCAGAATCAGCTGCGGCGCCTGGAAGAGCACGCCGCCTTTTACCGCGACGCCCGCTTCGTCAGCTCCAGCCGCGAGCACCTGCAGATCATCGAGGCGGTCGAGGCCGGCGACCTGGAATGGGCCTCTCAGCTCATGCGCCGCCACCTGAAGACCTCGCTGCAGGCATCCTGAGCCCCCTGCTTCCCCCGCGCCTCCGCGCCTCCGCCGCCGGCGGCCGCGTGCGCACGCGGGTTCGCGGCACGCCCTGGGTTTTCCATATTGTATTTATAATTCGTTTAATACAAAATGAAGAACCTCTTGGCCTTTCCGCAGGTTACCCATGCCCTCTACCGCCGTTTCCGAAATCCATCCCGACGCCTACTGGATGCCCTTTACCGCCAACCGCCGTTATAAGCGGGCGCCGGTGCTGTTCAGCGCCGCCGAAGGCATGCATTACATCCGGCCCGACGGCTCACGCGTGCTCGACGGCATTGCGGGCCTGTGGTGCGTCAACGCGGGACACCGGCGTCCGGAAATCGTCGATGCCATCTCACGCACCGCGCACGACCTGGACTACGCCCCCTCGTTCCAGATGAGCCACCCGCTGGCCTTCGAACTCGCCCAGGCGCTGTGCGACGAAGCCCCGGAGGGCTTCACCCAGGTGTTCTTCTCGAATTCGGGATCGGAAGCCGTGGACACGGCGCTGAAAATCGCGCTGGGCTACCATCGCGCGCGCGGCGAAGGCCAGCGCGTGCGCCTCATCGGGCGCGAGCGCTCATACCACGGCGTGGGCTTCGGCGGCCTGTCGGTTTCCGGCATCGGCGGCCACCGCAAACCGTTCGGCAACCTGCTTCCCTACGTGGACCACCTGCCGCACACCTACGACCGCGACCAGATGGCCTATTCCCGCGGCCAGCCCGGCTGGGGCGCCCACCTGGCCGATGCGCTGGAACGCATCGTGGCGCTGCACGACGCCTCCACCATCGCCGCCGTCATCGTGGAGCCTGTGGCCGGATCCACCGGGCTGCTGGTGCCGCCCGAGGGCTATCTGCGGAAACTGCGGCAGATCTGCGATGCCTACGGCATCCTGCTCATCTTCGACGAAGTCATCTGCGCATTCGGCCGCATCGACGGCGCCTTCGCCTCTTCGTATTTCGGCGTCACGCCGGACATCATCACCAGCGCCAAGGGGCTAACCAACGGCGCCATCCCCATGGGCGCGACCCTGGTGCGCAAGCCTGTCTACGAAGCCTTCATGCAGGGGCCCGAAAGCGCCATCGAACTGTCGCACGGCTATACCTATTCGGGTCATCCGGTGGCGTGCGCGGCGGGCCTGGCGACGCTGGACATCTTCCGCCGCGAGGGCCTGTTCGGCCGCGCCCGCGCGCTGTGGCCCTATTGGGAAGACGCGGCCCACAGCCTGAAGGGCCTGCCGCACGTGGTGGACATCCGCAACATCGGCCTGCTGGCGGCCATCGAGCTGGCGCCGCAGGACGGCAAGCCCGGACAGCGCGCCTACGCCGCGCACCGCGCCTGCCTGGAGCGCGGCTGCCTGATCCGCTCGGCCGGCGACACCATGTTGCTGTCGCCGCCCCTCGTCATCGAGAAGGCGCAGATCGACGAGCTGTTCGGCGTGCTGGCCGACGTGCTGCGCGCCCAGCCCTGAGGCGCGGCTACTGCGCCAGGTGGCCGGCCACTGCCTGCGCCACACGCCGGACGTCCTCGGCGGAGACGTCCAGGTGGGTCACCAGCCGCGTCGGCCCGCCGTAGACGGCGCGCACCAGTATGCCCTGCCGCCGCAGCGCGTCTTCCAGGCCCGCGCTGCGCGCGCGGTCGAATTCGGCAAACACCATGTTCGTGTCCTGCGCATGCACCCGCACGCCCTCGATGCCGCGCAGCCCCTCGGCCAGCGCGCGCGCGTTTTCGTGATCCTGCGCCAGGCGGTCCACATGGTGCGCGAGCGCATGCAGGCAGGCCGCGGCCAGCACGCCCGACTGGCGCATGCCGCCGCCCAGCATCTTGCGCCAGCGATGCGCGCGCCCGATGAGTTCTTCGCTGCCCACCAGCACCGAGCCCACGGGCGCGCCCAGCCCCTTGGAAAAGCAGATGGAAACCGTGTCGAAAGGCTCGCACAGCTCGGCCAGCGGCAGGCCGCTGGCCACGGCGGCATTGAATACGCGCGCGCCGTCCAGATGGGTGGACAGGCCTTCCGCGCGCGCCCAGCCCGTGGCCGCCCTCACGTAGTCCTGCGGGATGACTTTGCCGTGGAACGTGTTTTCCAGGGCCAGCAGCTTCGTGCGCGCGTAATGGGGATCGTTGCGGGGCTTGAGCGCGGCGGCCAGCCTGTCCAGCGGCAGCGTGCCGTCGGCCGCGTGCTCGATGGGCTGCGGCTGGATGCTGCCCAGCACCGCCGCGCCGCCGCCCTCGTATTTGTAGGTGTGGGCGAGCTGGCCGACGAGGTATTCGTCGCCCCGCGCGCAATGCGCCATCAGGGCGGCAAGGTTGCTCTGCGTGCCGGACGGAAAGAACAGGCCGGCCTGCTTGCCGGCGCGTTCGGCCACCGCGCGCTGCAGCTCGGCGACGCTGGGGTCGTCGCCCATCACGTCGTCGCCCACGGGCGCCGTGGCCATGGCCTCGCGCATGGCCGCGGTGGGGCGCGTTACGGTGTCGCTGCGCAGGTCGATCATGGAATTTCCTTGTAAGACCGGGGAGGAAAAAGCAGGTTCAGGCGGCGCGTCGGGCCGGCCCCGCGCGGCTGACGACCCAGATGCCCGCCAGGATGAGGCCCATGCCGGCCAGCTCGACCAGGGTGGGCCTTTCGGAAAGAATGGCCCAGGCCAGCAGCATGGCGGTAACCGGCACGCCCAGGCTGGACAGGCCGGCGATCGAGGCCGGCACGCGCCGCACCACTTCGAGCCAGAGCAGCCAGCCCGCCGCGGTGGCGATGAGAATGATGTAGGTCATGCCCGCCGCCAGCGGCCAGCCCCAATGCGCGGGCTCCTGCGGCACCAGGTAGGCCACCGGCACCATGACCAGCCCGCCGAACAGCATCTGCCAGGCCGTGAACGTCATGATGTCGGGCGCGTGGCGGTCGAACATACGCTTGGAGAGCACCGTGCCCACGCCCCAGCAGAAGCCGCTGCCCAGGCCCAGCAGCACGGGCTTGACATCGCCCATGCCGCCCCAGGGCTCGATGAAGCAGATCAGGCCCGCCGCCGCCAGCGCGATGCCCGCGGCATGGCGCGTGCCGGGCTTCTCGCCCAGCAGCCCCCAGGCCAGCAGCACCACCCAGAAAGGCATGGTGTAGGCCATCAGCGAAACCTTGCCGACGCCGCCCGACACCAGGGCGCTCTGGACGAAACCCTGGAAACCGGCCGTCTGCGTCAGGCCGATGAGCAGCGTCAGCCCGAAGGGCGG
>NZ_LHSJ01000052.1:0-18253 GCF_001270295.1 Achromobacter sp. DMS1
CCCCGACGACCCCGGCGCCTGGCTCGCCACCCGCGGCAACTGGCAGAAGAACGTTCCGGCCTGTAACCAGTGCCACGGCCCCGGGGGCATAGGCGTGGGCGAGAGTTTCCCCAGCCTGGCCGGCCAGCAGGCCGCCTACGTCGCCGGCCAGCTGCGCGCCTGGGCGCCAGGGGCGAGCGGCCGCCCGGCCCGCTCGGCCTGATGCCCGCAGTCGCTACCCGCCTCACCGACGCCGAAATCGACGCCGTCGCCGCCTATTACGCCGGCCTGCCCCAGGCGGCCGCCCGGCAAACCCAGGGAGCCCAGCAATGATCCGCGCCCGTCTCCGTTTCCTGGTCCTGGCCGCGGCCGGCGCCGCCGCTTCCGCGCTCGCCGCCGACGCGCCCCCGGTATTCACACCGCCCCCGGAGTCGTCCATTCCCGACAACGAATTCGGCAAGGCAGTGCGCCAGGGCGAGCAGATTTTCCTGCACACGCCGCAGATGGCGTCGAAGTTCGTCGGCAACAACCTCACCTGCGCCAGTTGCCACCTGGACGCCGGCCGGCGCCCCGATTCCGCGCCCATGTGGGCGGCCTACGTGGTCTATCCCGCCTACCGCGCCAAGAACGGCCACGTGAACACGCTGGCCGAGCGCCTGCAGGGCTGTTTCCGCTTCAGCATGAACGGCAAGCCGCCGCCGGCGGACGATCCCACGCTCACGGCGCTGCAGACCTATATGTTCTGGCTCGCCAGCAAGGCTCCCACCGGCGTGAAGCTGCAGGGCCAGGGCTACCGCAAGCTGCCGCCGCCGCCCCAGCCGGCCGATTACGTGCGCGGCAAGGCGGTCTACGCGCAGTACTGCGCGGTCTGCCACGGCGAGCAGGGCCAGGGCCAGAAACACGGCCGGCACTGGGTCTTTCCCGCGCTCTGGGGCCCGGACTCCTTCAACTGGGGCGCCGGCATGCACCAGATCGGCAATGCCGCCGGGTTCATCAAGGCCAACATGCCCCTGGGCCAGGCCGGCATGCTGAGCGACCAGGAAGCCTGGGATGTGGCGTATTTCATGAACGCTCACGAGCGGCCGCAGGATCCGCGTTTCAAGGAGTCGGTGCAGGCCACGCGCGCCAAGCACCACGACTCGGACGATTCGCTTTACGGCAAAGAGGTCAACGGACACCTGCTGGGCAGCGACGCCCCGCCGCCCGGCGGCTCGCTGCGCCAGGAACAGGCCGGGGGCTGAACGACCGCCAGGCGGGACGCCCGACCCTGCGGCGTCCCGCGATTTGCTATTCTTCCGTTCTTGGCATCACACCCCGTCGCATTCATGTCTTCCTCCTCCGGTAACGTCTTCATGGTCGTCGCGCCCAGCGGCGCCGGCAAGTCCAGCCTGGTGCGCGCGCTGCTGCAGCAGGATCCGTCCATCATGCTGTCGGTTTCCTGCACCACGCGGGCGCCGCGCCCGGGCGAAGCGGACGGCCGCGAATACCGTTTCGTCACGGTGGAGGAGTTCCAGCGCCTGCGCGAAGAGCAGCGCCTGCTGGAGTGGGCCGAGGTCCACGGCAATTTCTACGGCACGCCGCGCGACCCCATCGACGAAGCCACGCGCGGGGGGCGCGACGTGCTGCTGGAAATCGACTGGCAGGGCGCGCGCCAGGTCAAGCAGCGCTATCCGGCCGCCATCGGCATCTTCGTGCTGCCGCCGTCCATCGACGAGCTCGAGAACCGCCTCAAGGCCCGCGGCCAGGACGCCCCGCAAGTAATCGCGCGCCGCCTGATGGCGGCCGGCGGCGAAATCGCGCACGCGCCGGAATGCGAATATGTTATTATTAATCAAGAATTTAGCGTGGCCTTGTCGGAACTGACCCAAATCGTCAGCGCCGCAAGGCTGCGTTTTTCGTCTCAGGCCGTGCGCCACGCCCAACTGTTCGCCCAGCTTGGCATCCCGGCCGGGCACTGAGGCGGTTCGTTCCCTCTTCATCCATCAGCACCAGGTGTCCTAATGGCTCGCATTACCGTCGAAGACTGTCTGACTCAGATCCCCAACCGTTTCAAGCTCACGCTGGCCGCCACCTATCGCGCCCGCGAGCTGGCGCAGGGCCATGCCCCGCGCCTGGACAGCAAGGACAAGCCCACGGTCACGGCGCTGCGCGAAATCGCGGCGGGCCTCACCGGCACGGAAATGCTGCGCAAGGTTCCGACCTGATCTTCCCAGGGAGGCGGCAAGCATGGCTTTTCCCGGGCTGAAGTACGCCTCATCCGGCCTGCTTGCCGCGCTGCGCGCGGGGTCCCGCCTGGGACGCCGCGGCGGCAAGAAGAACAAGACCGCCTCCACCCTCCCCGTCGCCGATGCCGAACGGGAAGTGGCCGAGGCCACGGCCTCGCCCGTGGCTTCGCTGGCCCCGCTGACCGAAATCATCGCGGGCTATCTCGACAAGAAAGACGTCGAACGCGTGCGCGAAGCCTACCGCTTCGCCGACCAAGCCCATCTGGGCCAGTTCCGCGCCAGCGGCGCGCCGTACATCTCCCATCCCATCGCCGTCACCGAGATCTGCGCCGGCTGGAAGCTCGACGTCAACGCCCTGTCGGCGGCGCTGCTGCACGATGTCATGGAAGACCAGGGCATCGCCAAGCAGGAGCTGGCCGAGAAGTTCGGCCCCGAGGTCGCCGAGCTCGTCGACGGCCTGTCCAAGCTCGACCGGCTCGACTTCGCCACCAAGGCCGAGCAGCAGGTCGAGAGCTTTCGCAAGATGCTGCTGGCCATGGCGCGCGACGTGCGCGTCATTCTCATCAAGCTGGCCGACCGCCTGCACAACATGCGCACGCTGGACGCGGTCAGCCCCGAAAAGCGCCGCCGCATCGCCCGCGAAACGCTGGAAATCTATGCGCCCATCGCGCACCGCCTGGGGCTGAACCTGCTGTTCCGCGAACTGCAGGATCTCTGCTTCGCGGCCATGTACCCGAACCGCTACCAGGTGCTGTACAAGGCCGTGCTGGCCGCGCGCGGCAACCGCCGCGAGGTCATCGGCAAGATCGCCGACGCGGTGCGCGCCGCGCTGCCGGCCGCGGGCATCGAGGCCGAGGTCACCGGCCGCGAGAAAACGCTTTATGGCATCTACCGCAAGATGGTGGACCAGAAGAAGTCGTTTTCCGACGTGCTCGACATCTACGGCTTCCGGGTCATCGTGCATACCCTGCCCGAGTGCTACCTGGCGCTGGGCACGGTGCACCAGCTCTACCGGCCCGTGCCCGGCAAGTTCAAGGACTACATCGCCATTCCCAAACTGAACGGCTACCAGTCGCTGCACACCACGCTGGTGGGGCCGTACGGCACGCCCGTGGAATTCCAGTTCCGCACGCGCGACATGCACCACGTAGCCGAGGAAGGCGTGGCCTCGCACTGGCTGTACAAGAGCGCCGACCTCACGCTCAACGACCTGCAAAAGCGCACGCACCAGTGGCTGCAGTCGCTGCTCGACATCCAGAGCCAGACCGGCGACTCGGGCGAATTCCTCGAGCACGTCAAGGTCGATCTCTTCCCCGACGCGGTGTACGTGTTCACGCCGCGCGGCAAGATCATCTCCCTTCCGCGGGGCGCCACGCCCGTGGATTTTGCCTACGCCATCCATACCGACATCGGCAACCAGGCGGTGGCCGCCAAGGTCAACGGCGAATTCGTGCCGCTGCGCACCGAGCTTTCCAGCGGCGACACGGTGGAGATCGTCACCTCGCCCGCCTCGCGGCCCAACGCGCAGTGGCTCAACTACGTGCGCACGGGCCGCGCCCGCTCCGAGATCCGGCACTACCTGCGCACGGTCAAGTACGAAGAATCGGTGGCCTTCGGCGAGCGCCTGCTGGCGCAGGCCCTGCAGGAGCTGCACATGCCGCTGCCCGCGGCCGACGACCCTGCCTGGCAGAAGCTCTCGCGCAGCACGGGCGCCAGCTCGCGCGAGGAAATCCTGGCCGACATCGGCCTGGGCAAGCGGCTGGCCGCCGTGGTGGCGCGCCGCTTCGCGCGCGAAGCACCAGTTGGTGGCCACCACCGCCGCCGCGGTGGACGAGCTCACTTCCGCGCGCAGCGCGCCCATCCTCATCCAGGGCAACGAAGGCCAGGCGGTGCAGCTCGCCCCCCTGCTGCGGCCCCCTTGCCCCGGCGTCCCATCGTCGCCGGCATGCGCATGGGGGCACGGCCTGGTGGTGCACACGGCGGACTGCCCGGTCGCCATGCGGCAGCGCCTGCGCGAGCCGGAACGCTGGATCAACGTGGCCTGGGACACCCACACGGCCAAGCACCTGGCCACCCGCCTGGACATCGTCACGCGCAACGAGCGCGGCGTGCTGGGCCGGCTGGCGGCGGAGGTCACGGAAGCCGACGCCAACATCATCCACGTCACCATGCACGACGACGCGGTCGCCACCGTCTCCCTGCACCTGACCATCCAGGTCGACAGCCGCAAGCACCTGGCTCAGGTCATCCGCGCCATCCGGCACGTGCCGCAAGTGCAGAAAATCGTGCGCGTCAAGGGTTAGGGCCGGCGCCCGCCGCGATCAGAAAATCGTCCCGCATTCCGCCTCGAGGCGGCCAGATCGAAAAAGCGCTGCCGAGGCAGCGCTTTTCTTATCGCGCCCGGTTTCAGCAGGCTCAGGCCGCCGCCCGCGCCCGCGGGAACACCTGGTCCACCGAGGCGGCGAACAGGTCGGCGATGCGGTCCACGTCCTGCGCAGTGCAAATGAACGGCGGGGCAAACAGCACATGGTCGCCCCGCGCGCCGTCCACCGTGCCGCCCATGGGATAGACGAGCAGCCCTTGCCGCATGGCGGCCGCCTTGAGGCGCGCGTGGGTTTTCAGGGCCGGGTCCAGCGTGGCCTTGCTGGCGCGGTCGGCCACGAACTCGACGCCGACGAAAAGGCCCCTGCCGCGCACGTCTCCCACGTGCGGGTGCCCGGCCAGGACCTCCTTCAGGCGGGCGCGCAATTGCTCGCCGCGCGCCCGCACGTTCTGCAGCAGGCCATCGCGTTCGATGACCCGCTGCACTTCCAGCGCGGCCGCGCACGCGATGGCGTGGCCCAGGTAGGTGTGGCCGTGCTGGAAGAAGCCGCTGCCGCTCACGATGGCGTCGTAAATGCGGTCGCTGCAAAGCATGGCGCCGATGGGCTGGTAGCCCGCCCCCAGCCCCTTGGCCAGGGTGATGATGTCCGGCGCGACGCCGTCTTCTTCGCACGCGTACAGATAGCCGGTGCGGCCCATGCCGGACATGACCTCGTCCAGGACGAGCAGCACGCCGTACTTGTCGCAGACGGCGCGGATGCGCTGGAAATAGCCGGGCACGGGCGCCACCGCGCCCGCCGTGGCGCCGACCACCGTTTCGGCCACGAAAGCCGCCACGTTCTCGGGCCCCAGCTCCAGGATCTTCGCTTCCAGTTCGTCGGCCAGCCGCGCTGCGTACTGCGCGTCGGTTTCGCCCGCGGCCTGGAAGCGGTAGGGAAAGCACGGCGACACATGATGGGCGGGCGTGAGCAGCGGCAGAAAGGGTTCGCGCCGCCAGGCATTGCCGCCGATGGCCAGCGCGCCCAGCGTATTGCCGTGGTAGCTCTGGCGCCGGGCGATGAAATGCCGCCGCGAGGGCTGCCCGGTTTCGACGAAGTATTGCCGCGCCAGCTTGAGCGCGGCTTCCACCGCCTCGGAGCCGCCCGAGACGAAATACACGTGGTTCAGGTCGCCGGGCGCCCTGGCCGCCAGCAGGTCGGCGAGCGCTTCGGCCGGCTGGGTGGTGAAGAAGGAGGTGTGCGCGTAGGCCAGCGCGTCGGCCTGGCGCTTGATGGCCTCGATCACGTCGGGGTGCCGGTGTCCCAGCGAAGACACCGCCGCGCCGCCGCAGGCGTCCAGGTAGCGCTTGCCGGCGCTGTCCACCAGCTCCATGCCCTGCCCGTCCACGACGGTGGGCGGCGCTTGGCGGGGGTTGCGATGAAAAACATGGCTCATAGTCGTCTCCAATGATTCAGTTCAGGCGGCGTCGGGCGCGCGCCGCAAGACCTGGCCGGAATAGGCCGGCAGCGCACGGCCTTCGTTCCAGACCCGCCGTCCGTTGACCCAGACGCCGTCGATGCCGGCGCTCACCTGGATGGGGTCCTCGAACGTGGCGCGGTCCTGCACGCGGTCGGCGTCGAACAGCACCAGGTCGGCATGGCAGCCCGGCGCGATGCGCCCCCGCTGCGCCAGCCCGTACTGGCGCGCCGCCAGGCCCGTCATTTTGTGCACCGCCTGCTCCAGCGTCATGAGCCCCGACTCGCGCACCATCCGCGCCAGGATACGGGGAAAGGTGCCCCACTGGCGAGGGTGGGGCCGGGGATCGAAAGGCAGCCCGTCGGAGCCGAAAAGCGTGAGCGGAAAGCTGGCGATGCGCTCCACGTCGCCCTCGTCCATGACGAAATAGATGGCCGCGGCGGCCGCAGCTTTTCGAGCAGGCCCTGCTCGTCCAGGCCCAATGTCCGCATGAGTTCGTGGAAATCGCGCCCGCCCGCCTCGGGATAGCCCTTGGACCAGGTGATCATGGTGCGCGAGGCTTGGCTCACGCGGTCCAGCCGCAGCATGGTGGAAGTGGCCGGATACGGATGGCAGTCCAGGCAGACGGCTGCCGCGCGGCCGCCCGGGTGTGAGCTCCAGGGTTTCGCGGCTGCGGCCGTGGTTGCGCTCGCCGGCCAGCTTGTGGTGCGAGAACACGACCCGCGCGCCCGTGGCGCGGCCGATCTCCAGCGCTTCTTCCATTGCCGGGACGATGTGGTCGGCCTCGTCGCGCAGATGCGTGGCGTACAGGCGCCGCGGCCGGCCAGCGGCGCGCACACGTCGATGATCTCGTCGGTGGGCGCGGCCGCCGCCGGCGGATAGAACGTGCCGGTGGATACGCCGAAGGCGCCCGCCCGCATGGCCTCGTCCAGCAGCCCGGCCATCGCCTCGCGCTCGTGGGCGGCGCGCGCGCGCCGTGTCGTCCATGACCGCCACGCGCAGCGTGGTGTGGCCCACCAGCGCGATCACGTTGGTGGCGGCCGGCTGGGCTTGCAGGTGCGCGACCCAGTCGGCGAACGTGGCGAAGCGGAACAGCCCGGGCGGCCCCAGCAGGTCCAGGGGCTGCGGCACGGCGTCGCGCACCAGCGGCGCGAGGCTGATGCCGCAGTTGCCCGTGACCACCGTGGTAATGCCCTGCGACACCTTGGGCGTCATGTCGGGGTGCGCGAGCAGATAGCCGTCGTCATGCGTGTGCGAGTCGATGAAGCCCGGCGCCAGCACCTTGCCGCCCGCGTCCCTCGTGTTTGCGCCGGCGGGCGGCTGGAACTCGCCCACGGCGAGGATGCGCTGGTCCTGGATGGCGAGATTGCCCCGGACCGGCGCCCCGCCGGAACCGTCCACGATCAGGGCATTGGTGATGATGAGATCGGCTTGCATGCGTATGGCCGCGTTTGCGCTCAGTCCAGTTTCTCGATGCCGGCCGATTCGATGATGCCGCGCCATTTGGCGGTTTCGGCGTCGATCAGCTTCTTGAAGTCCGCCGGGCTTCCGCCCGCCGGTTCGGCGCCCAGCGCGGCCAGGCCCTGGCGCACCTCGGGGGCCTGCAGCGCCTTGACCAGCTCGGCATTGAGCTGCCGCACGACGGCATCGGGCGTGCCCCTGGGCGCCACCACCCCGCCCCAGGCCACCGTCTCGTAACCCTTGAGGCCCAGCTCGTCGATGGTGGGCACTTCCGGCAGCAGCGACAGCCGCTTCAGGCTGCTCACGCCCAGCGCGCGCACCTTGCCGCTCTTGATGAGCGGCACCGCTTCCGAGGAATTCACGAAAATGAAGTCGAGCCGGCCGCCCAGCAGGTCCTGGATGGCGGCGGGCCCGCCGTTGTAGGGGATGAACGTCACGTCGATCCCGGCCATGCTCTTGAAAAGCTCGCCGCCCATGTGGCCGGTGGTTCCCACGCCCGACGCGCCGTACGACATGCGGCCCGGCGCCGCCTTGGCGCGGCCGATCAGGTCCTGCACCGACTTCACCGGCGAGGCGGCGGGCACGATCAGCACGTTGTAGAGATCGAACAGGTGCGCCACCGGCGCGAGATCCTGGTCTACGTCGTACGGCAGCTTCTTGAAGAGCGAACGGTTCACCGCCAGCGTGTTGATATTGCCGTAGCCGATGGTGTAGCCGTCGGCGGCGGCGCGCTTGATGAGCGTGATGCCGATGTTGCCCGCGGCGCCCGGGCGGTTCTCGACCACCACATTGGCGCCGGTATCCTTGGACACCTGCGTGGTGACCAGGCGCGAGAGCACGTCGGGCGAGCCGCCCGCGGCGGACGGCACGACAAACGTGATGGGTTTCTCGGGAAAGGCGGCGTGGGCGGCGGCGCAGGCCAGCCCGGCGGCCAGGGCGGCCGCGCGCAGGCCGCGTTGAAGATGGCGGTTCATTCGTATTCCCCTGTTGTGGTTTGATACTGCGCCGGGCAGGTTATCACCGGCGCGGCGCCGCTCCCTCATCGAAAAATGTCCCGAACCTATAATCCGCCGTTATTGCCAGCAATCCCACAGCCAGAGACGAGCAGCCGGTATGCACGATGACGATTCCCCCTCGGCGCTGGCGCCCGGCGGCAGCCGGCCCCTCAACCTGCGCCAGATCGAGGTGTTCCGCGCCATCATGATGTCGGGCTCGATCAGCGGCGCGGGCCGCATGCTCCATGTGTCCCAGCCCGCGGTGAGCCGCGTGCTCGCTCTTACCGAAAGCCGGCTGGGCTATGCGCTTTTCGAGCGCACGCGCAGCGGCTCGTGCCCACGCCGGAAGCGCGCCGGCTGTATGGCGAAGTCGAGCAGGTCTATGGCGGCATCCAGCGCGTCAACGACCTGGCCGCCTCGCTCGCGCGACGGCGCGGGCATGCTGCGCGTGGTTTCCAGCGCCACCTTCGGCCAGCGCCTGGTGCCCCAGGCCCTGCTGCGCATGCGCCGGCGCAACGAGCGCAGCCGCATCGACTATCGCAGCGTCACCTATGACGAGTTGGCGGGGTATTTCCTCACCGGCCGCGCCGACGTTGGCCTGTCCATGTCGCCGCCGCAGCATCCCAACCTGAGCTCCACCCTGCTGGGAACCGTGCCCATCGTCTGCCTCGCGCCGCGCGGCCACGAACTGGCCGGACACGAGGTGGTGCACGCCGGCGACTTTTCCTGCGCGCAATGGATAGGCTATCCCCCCGACACGCCGCTGAGCCGGGCGCTGGCGCCCTTCTTCGGCGGCGAACCGGCCTGCGCGCCCGCGGTCGAAGTCCATTCGCCCGTCACGGCCTGCGCCTTCGTCCTGCAGGGCCTGGGACCGGCGCTGGTGGACCGCTGGTGCGTCACGCCCGAACTGGCCGGCCACGTCGAAATCCGGCCGGTCGAACCGCCCGCCCACGTGCAGATCTGGGCCACCCACACGAATCTGGCGCCGATTCCCCTGCTCGGCCGGCGCTTTCTCGAAGCCGTCTCGCAGATGCTGGCCGACTAGGGGGCGCCGCCCCCGGCGGCCATCGAATTTTGTGCCACCGCCATAACGCCGCGCTATCGCCGGCAGCGCGCCGCTGCCGGAAAACCCAATGGCGGCGCGGACTTGCGCCCTGCCGGCGGCGCGGGCCCGGCCGCCGCGCGGCGGGTTTCGCCGCGGCGGCATAGACGGCATGCTTATGCCCGGACGGCTGGCGTTTCCATGCCGGCCGCAACCGCACACGCGAACACAGACGAAAAGGGACGCAAGCAATGAACGAAAAGGGGAAAGCCGGACGCCGCATCGGGCTGGCCGTGGCCCAGATGGGGCCGGTGCACCTGGCCGATACGCGCCGGCAGGTCGTGGCAAGGCTGGTGGAGATGCTGCGCGACGCGCACGGACGCGGCGCGGAGCTGGTGGTGTTTCCCGAGCTGGCGCTTACCACGTTTTTCCCGCGCTACTGGATGAGCGAGGAAGAAGCGCAGGCGCGCTTCTTCGAGGCCAGCATGCCCAATGCCGACACGCAGCCGCTCTTCGACGAGGCGCGCCGCCTGGGCGTGGGCTTTTATCTCGGCTATGCCGAACTGACGCCGCAGGGCGTGCCCTACAACACCGCCATCCTGGTCGACAGGGCCGGCGCCATTGTGGGACGCTACCGCAAGATCCACCTGCCGGGCCACGACGACCACAAGCCCGATGCGCCCTTCCAGCACCTGGAAAAGAAATTCTTCCGGGTCGGCGACGAGCCCTTCGGCGTATGGGACGCCATGGGCGCGCGCATCGGCATGTGCCTGTGCAATGACCGGCGCTGGCCCGAAACCTGGCGCGCCATGTCGCTGCAGAGCGCCGAGCTGGTGCTCCTGGGCTACAACACGCCCTCGCACAACATTCACTGGCCCGAGCCGGTGCACCTGCGCATGCACCACCACCTCATCACGCTGCAGGCCAGCGCCTACCAGAACTGCGTCTGGGCGGCCGCCGCCGCCAAGTGCGGCTCGGAAGACGGCCATCACATGATCGGGGGCTCGGTCATCGTCGCCCCCACCGGCGAGATCGCCGCGCAGACCGTGACCGAAGATGACGAAGTCATCGCGGCCCATGTCGACCTGGACCTGGCCGAGGCGTTCCGCCGCAACGTCTTCGACTTCGCGCGCCACCGGCGTCCCGAGCACTACGCGCTCATCACCGAGCGCACGGGCCCCGGCCCCGCGCTGCGCGCAGCCGCTGTAGCCCGCACGGGAAGCCCCAAGCGAACCGCCCCCCGCAGCCGGACGACGATCCGGCCCGCGGGGGGCGGCAGCAGCGCGCGCGGTCCCGGGGACGCGCGGCGCGCCGGCGCTCAGGCCCGGCTCAGTTGAGCACCCGGCCCTTGGTTTCCGGCAGCAGCAGCGCGGTCACGATCACGATGGCATAGGCCCCCGTGGCGAATGCGCCGATGGCCCAGGCCAGGCCGTGGGTCTGGCTCAGGAAACCGACCAGGCTCGGAAACAGCGCGCCGATGCCGCGCCCGAAGTTGTAGGCGAAGCCCTGGCCGTTGGCGCGCACCTCGGTGGGAAACAGCTCCGTCAGATAGGCGCCGATGCCGCTGAAGATGCCCGAGGCGGCAAAACCCAGCGGGAAGCCCAGGATCAGCATCTGATCGTCGCTCAGGGGCACCAGCGTGTAGATGTAGACCGACAGGGCCGACAGCACCGAGAAAATCAGCAGATTGGCGCGCCGGCCCAGCTTGTCGGCCAGGTAGGCGCCCGCGATGTAGCCGCAGAACGAGCCGAGGATGATCACCATCAGATAACCGCCGGTGCCCAGCACCGACAGGTGCCGCTCGGTCTTCAGGAAGGTCGGCAGCCAGGTCGTGATGGCGTAATAGCCGCCCTGCACGCCCGTGCACAGCACGGCCGACACCAGCGTGGTCTTGATGAGTTCGGGCGAGAAGATCTTCCAGAACGACGGCTTTTCGGCGGACGCGTCCACCTTGGCGCGCGAACGCTGGAACACCTCGGGCTCCGGCACGTGCTTGCGGATGTAGAGCACCAGGAACGCGGGCGCCACGCCGATCCAGAAGAGCGAGCGCCAGGCCCACTCGGGCGGCAGCACCGAAAACGCCACCGTGTACAGAATGGCGGCCACGCCCCAGCCCACGGCCCAGCCGCTCTGCACCGTGCCCACCGCCTTGCCGCGGTGCTGCGCGCGCACGATCTCGCCCATCAGCACCGAGCCCACGGCCCATTCGCCGCCGAAGCCCAGCCCCTGCAGCGCCCTCAGCAGGAAAAGCTGCTCGAAATTCTGCGAGAAGCCGATGGCCACCGTGCAGATCGAGAACCACAGGATCGTGATCTGCAGCACGCGCACGCGCCCGTAGCGGTCGGCCAGGATGCCGGCCAGCCAGCCGCCCACGGCCGAGAACAGCAGCGTCACCGTGCCCAGCATGCCGGCCTGGCCTTTCTCGATGCCCCACAGGTTGATGAGCGTGGAAATCACGAAGGTGAACACCATGAAATCCAGCGCATCGATGGCCCAGCCGCCGAAAGCGCCGATGAAAGTGCGGCGCTCGGTAGGATTCAGTTCTCTATACCACTGCATGATCTGTCTCTTGAGTCGTTGTATGAAGACGGGCCCGCCAGGGCCCGCCAGAAAAGTCGCGGCGCGTCATGCCGCCGGAAAGCCGTAGAGCCGCTGGGGGTTCTCCACCAGGATGCGGCGCCGCAGTTCGGCCTCGGGCGCCCATTGCGCGAGCTGGTTGCGCAGTCGGCCCGTATTCACCATGGGCGAGATGTGCACGTGCGGCCAGTCGCTGCCCCACACCATGCGGTCCGGCGCCGTCTCGATCAGCGCGCGCGCCCAGGGCGTCACGTCGGCATAGGCGTCGAACTGCGTGCCGATGCGGTACGCGCCCGAAAGCTTCACCCACCAGCCATGGTCGGCCACCATGTGCCGCAGCGCCTGGAAGCCCGGGCTCTGCAAGCCCTCGGCCACCGGCATGTGGCCCATGTGGTCCACCACGCCCGGCACCGGCAGCTTGCGCATGCGCGGCAGCAATTCCGGCAACTGGCGCGCGTCCATCAGGAACTGCATGTGCCAGCCCAGGTCCTTGATGCGGCTCGCCAGCGTCTCCATCGCGCCGAAGCCGATGCCGCCGCCGAACAGCACGTTGATGCGCAGCCCGCGCACGCCCGCCGCGTGCATGTCTTCCAGCTCGCGGTCCGTCACGTCGGGCCCCACCACGCCGATGCCCCGCAATTGATCCGGGTGGCGGCGCAGCACCTCCAGCATGTAGCGGTTGTCGGTGCCGTAGACGCTGATCTGCACCAGCACCCCGCGCGACATACCCTGCGTCCCGAGCATGTCCAGGTACATGGACTCCGTGGCCGGATGCGGCGTATAGGTGCGCTCCGGCACCATGGGATAGGCCGCCGCATCGTCGGCCACCACGTGAGCGTGCGTATCGCAGGCGCCCGGCGGAATCTCGAACGCGGCGGGCTCCTGTTGCGACAGCGGCAGCGGCGCCAGGCAATAGGGCACGTCCGCGTCCGGGCGCGGTCGGATGTCAGTCATGATTTGTCTCCATGGAAATTACCTGCGACGGCTCAGTCTTTGCGCCTGCGCGCGCGCGCGCGCCGTCGGAGAGAAAGAAGCGGCGGCGGGCGTCGCGGCCGCCGGGGCGCCGTGCCGCAGGCCGAGGGCTATGGCGCGCAGCAGGTGCGACACTGCCGCCGCGCGCGCCCATCACCGCGTCGCGCGCTCGCTGGCCTCGAAGATCGCCACGTGCTCGCGATGCACCTGTTCCGGCAGGCCGGGCTCGCGCTGCGTGTTCTCGCGCGCGGTGCGCACCGTCTGGTAGAGCTGGGTATTGAGGTATTGCAGCAGCCGCAGGTGATATTTGTTGCCGCAGGCCGCCGCGATGCGCGCATGGAACTCGATGTCGGCCGCGCTGCTGCCCGCGTCGCGCAGCCCGCTTTCCAGGCGCGCCAGGATCGCCGCCAGCGCGTCCACGTCGGCCTGGCTGCGGCGCCCGCCGCCATGCGCGGCTACCGCGCTTTCCAGATCGAGCCGCAGCTCGTAGATCGCGGCCAGCTCGGCCGCGTCCAGTTCCTGTCGCCGGGGCAGCTGGAACCCCGTCTCCGGCGTCGTGGCCCGCACGATGCAGCCCACCCCTTGCCGGCTTTCGATATACCCGTGCGCCCGCAGATGCTCGGTGACCTCGCGGATCACCATCGTGCTCACCCCATATGTCGCCGCCAGCTGCTTGCCCGTCGGCAGGCGCTCGCCCAGCGCATACTCGCCGCGCGCGATCCGGCCCAGCAGATCATCCAGGACCTGCCCGGTCAAAGTGCGGGGCCGCTTCAGCTTAAGCATAATGGGGCGGCATCTTACGTCTTCTTATTTTCATAAAACAGCGGGAAAACCCTTATCATCTCCGCGGACGCTCGCCTCCCCGGCCGATCTCCCCCGCGCGCCCGCTCCTGCGGAATGCCGCCGCGACACGCCGGCGAATCGTCCACGCTCCGGACGCAGCCGGCGCAAATTCCGCCGCGGCCCTTTCCGGCAGGCATGGCTCGCGCTTAGACTGCCCGGCATCGACATCGCCCGGAATCGCTCGTGGAACTCCGCCTGCACAAACCCATCGGCGTCTTCGACGCCGGCATCGGCAGCTATGCCATCGTCCAGGAAATCCAGCGCGCCCATCCCGCGCAAGACCTGCTCTACCTCGCCGACCGCGCCAGCTTTCCCTACGGAAGCAAAACCAAAGACGAGCTCGCGGCCGCGGTGCTGGCCGCCATCGAAGCGCTGGCCGCGCGCGGCTGCGCCGCGTGGTGCTGGCCTCCAACGCGCCTTCGGTGGTGGTGCTGGACACGCTGCAAGACCGGCTGCCCTTGCCCGTGGTGGGCGTCTACCCGCCCGTGCGGGAGGCGCTGCGCGCCTCCCGCAGCGGCCACGTCGCCGTGCTCGGCGTACAGTCGCTCGTGTCCAGCGCGGAAATCCAGGCTTATATCCGGCGCGAAGCCGCGGGCGCCCGCGTCGAAACCGCCAACGCCTCGCCGCTGGTGGAACACGTCGAAAACGGCGACTTCCTCGCCCGCCCCGCGCCCACCCAGGCCGCCGTGGACCGCTACATGGCGGACCTGCGGCGGCGCTGGCCAGACGTGGACGCCTGCACCCTGTCGTCCACCCACCTGCCCTGGCTGCGGCCATACTTCGAACGGGCCGCGCCCGGCATGCATTTCATCGACCCCGCCCAAAGCGTGGTGGAACAACTGCGCCCCCGATTCTCCCAGGGCCAAGGCCGCGTCGTCTGCCTGGCCACCGAATCTGCGGCCCATCCGCTCTCGGGATTGCAGGCCATGCTGGATACGCTGGGGGTGCGGTTGAAGCCGGAGTTGATCTCACTTCAATAAATCTCTGGCCATGAGCATGGCCTCGGGAATGTCTCGACATCGCGTAGACAACCTTTTCGCCGGCCATCGCTCGCGTTCGAGCCACCTTTCGCATTACTCCGGTCAAGGGGTCGCGGCTCTTACTATTCGGGCTCGGCGCCAAGTTCAAGCCCTTGTATAGCCCACCCACCACGCCTTCCGTCTCGCCCGGAACAAGAAGTAATGTGTCCGGAACACCGACAAAAGCCAATACCTCACCCCTCATCAAATCCTGCGTCCACATCAGGGCACGCTTCTGGGGCCGGCACGGATACCCGTGCGGAAGGCATGGAACCTTGATGACAACGGAAACCCTGGATGCATTGGGAATCGTCGCCGCACGGTGAGCAGGAAAACGTCAGCAAACCGGATTTCGCCATGAGCAGAGCGCCCTCTTCCAGTAAGCAATGGCAGCTCACCCCTTCACCACGAGAAATAAAACATCCCCTTCGCCAGCACCAGAATCGCCGCCATATGGCACAGCACGCTGACGTGCAGCCGCTCGCGCAAGGCGTTGCCCAGGCGGTTGCGATGCGACAGGGTGAGCGCCGTGACGACGTGCGCCAGCACGCTCACGGCCAGCACGATCTTGAGGGCGAGCAGCGCGGCGAAAGAGGAGCTGGCGGGATGCGCGAGCGCCGCGCGGTACTGCCACGCCAGGCCCAGCCCGGCGAGGTACAGCGCCAGCACGGCCCAGCAGCACGGCGCGCACGCGCGGGCCCAGTTGCCGGCCCAGCGCCTTGCGCACCTCGGCGGGCAGGCGCTTTTGCACGGGTTCGAGAAACAGCACCTCGAACGCCACCGTGCCCACGAACAAGACGGCGGCAAACAGGTGAATGATGAGCAGCAGCGGATAGGTCATGCGGGTGTCTCCTGTGGATGACGGCGGCGGCGCGGCCCGCGGTCGTCCCGCCGGAACTTACGATAGCTTCAAATCATCCGTCCGCCCCTGCCGGGCCCGGCATGACCTGGATCAATCCCGCGCGCACGAAAGGGGCCGGGCCGCGGGTGCCGGCCTCTGACGTTGCCCTCTGACTCCGGCCCCTGGCGCTGCCGCCCGGCCCGAAAAGCGGAATAATGGCAGGCACCTTTCCCGCCACGGAGCCGCCATGACCTCCACCGCCGATTCCGGCCGTCCGCTGCCCGACGCGCTGCCGCCGGGCGTGCATGCTTACGGCC
This sequence comes from Achromobacter sp. DMS1, assembly GCF_001270295.1. Classification (NCBI taxonomy): domain Bacteria; kingdom Pseudomonadati; phylum Pseudomonadota; class Betaproteobacteria; order Burkholderiales; family Alcaligenaceae; genus Achromobacter; species Achromobacter sp. DMS1. The sequence goes on from NZ_LHSJ01000052.1 coordinate 16,049, forward strand.
ACAGCCCGGTATTCACGCCGGAAACCCTCCCCGACGCCCTGAAAGCGGGCCACACGATCAAGGCCGGCACCTGGGGGCTGCTTGAAGTCCGGGAGGGCGCCCTGCGCTTCGTGCTGGACGATCCGCCCCACACCGAAGTGGTGCTGACGGCCGGCCAGCAGATCGTCATCGAGCCGGAAGTGCGGCATCACGTCGCGTTCGAGCAGCCGGGCAGCTTCCAGATCACGTTCTGCAGAGCGTAGGCGCGCCGAAGGGGCTTCTCCCCCCGGCCGGCCGCGCCGCGAGCGGTCCCCCGCCCGAGGGGAAGGACGCATGCCGGGTTGACAAGCCCGGCGCCGCATCGGCAATAATAACGATTACTATTTATGAAAATAGTATGCGTGTGCAATGCCCTGGCGCCCCGGCTTCCGGCCCCCACGGCTTCATCGAAAGGCCCGATCCTGATGAGTACGCCGGAATGCGTCTCCCCCTCTGCCGTCGAAACGCTGTATAGCGACCATCACTCCTGGCTCAGGCGATGGCTGCACCGCCGCCTGGGCAATGCGGAGCAGGCGGCCGACCTGGCGCACGACACCTTCACCCGCCTGCTCAGCACCGACCGCATGCCCGCGCGGCTGGACGAGCCGCGCGCTTTTCTCACCACGGTCGCGCAGCGCCTGGTGTCCAACCACTGGCGCCGCGAAAAGCTCGAGCGCGCCTACCTGGAAGCGCTCAGCCGCATGCCCGAGCCCGCCGCGTGCTCGCCGGAAGCGCGGGCCATCGTGCTGGAAACCCTGATCGAACTCGACCGCCTGCTCGACGGCCTGCCCGCCATCGTGCGGCGCGCTTTCCTGATGTCGCAGCTCGACGGCCAGACCCATGCGCAGGTCGCCGAAGCGCTGGGCCTCTCGATTCCCACCGTCAAGCGCTATCTCGTCAAGGCGCTGCAACGCTGCTATTTTGCGGATCTCTCTTTTACGGGATGATCCCTGCCTTGGCCGCCTCCTCCTGGTACCGCAGCACCCGCGACGCCGCCGCCGTTTCCCCGGAGGTGGCGGAACGCGCGCTCGAATGGCTGCTGGAGCTGCAGGGCGAGCCCGTGCCGCCCGAGACCATGCAAGCCTGGCGCCGCTGGCGCGCCGCGCATCCCGACCACGAGCGCGCATGGCGGCGCATCGAGTCGGTGCGCGGCTCGCTGCAGCCGCTGGCCTCGCCGCTGAGCGCCGCCGCGGCGCAGGCCGCCCTGGCCCCTTCCGCCTCCCGCAACCGCCGCCGCGCCCCTGAAGACACTGGCCCTGGCGGCATTCGCCGGCAGCGGCGCGTGGGGGCGTGCGCGAGCACACGGTTTGGTGGCGCGCATGGACCTCCGACTACCGGACGGCGGTGGGCGAACACCGCAATCTGCTCCTGCCCGACGGCACGCGGCTCGTGTTGAACACGGGCAGCGCCATCGACCTGCGCTTCAGCGACGCCGAACGCCGCGTCGTGCTGGTGACGGGCGAAATCTTCATCGCCACCGCCGCCGACGCCCATGCGCCCGCCCGGCCCTTCCTGGTCGAGACGGCGCAGGGCACGGCGCTCGCGCTGGGCACGCGCTACACGGTGCGCCAGCGCGAGCGCGATACCGATATCAGCGTGTTCGAGGGCGCGGTGCAGATCCAGCCGCGGCAGCGTGGCGCCGCGGCGCTGATCCTGCAAGCGGGCGGCGCAACGCGCTACACGGCACAGGCCGTGGCGGCTTCCGAGGCCGCCGATGAAGCCAGCGCCGCCTGGAAGGAAGGCTTCATCGTGGCGCGCGGCATGCGGCTGGACGATTTCCTGGCCGAACTCGGGCGCTACAGCCGCGACGCCCTCTCGTGCGACCCTGCCGTGGCAGGGTTGCGCGTTTCCGGCTCGTTTCCGGTACGCGACGCGCGCGCCGTGCTGGCCGCGCTAAGCGCCACGCTGGATCTGCGCGTGGACGAGCGCGACGCATTCTGGCGCGGGCGACCCTGCGCCTGGCGGCCGGCGGCGCGCCGCCCCGGGCTGAGAGGCAAGTTACAAAAAAGCGGGCGCCAGGCTGATCCGTTTTCTTGTCTCGGGTGTCAGGGGGAATGAAAACCTCCGTTCATTCCCTTGAAAGGCCCGTTCATGAAACTCCGTCGCGCGCCCCGCCGCCCGTCTGCCCGACTTCTTCGACGAACCGCCGCGGCGCGGCTGGCCGGGCAGCTCGCCCTCGGCGCCCTC
>NZ_LHSJ01000053.1:0-18245 GCF_001270295.1 Achromobacter sp. DMS1
CGTCGCGGTCGGCCAGGGATTCGCCCACGCAGACTACGGGCGTCAGCCCCGCGGCCAGGGCGGCGCGGGCCTTGTCGGCCACGATCTGGTCGGTTTCGCCGTGCAGGGTGCGGCGCTCGGAATGGCCGGCCAGCGCCCAGCGGCAGCCGAATTCCTTCAGCATGGGGCCGGAGACTTCGCCGGTGTAGGCGCCCTTCTCGTGAGCGCTGACGTCTTGCGCCCCCCAGGAGACGGCGCTGCCCGTCAGGGCCGAAGCGGCCTGGGCCAGATAGGGAAACGGCACGCAGACGCCGATTTCGCAATGGCTCGCAGCATCCGCGGCGCGCAGCTCGGTCAGCAACCCGGCATTCTCGGCCAGGTTGCCGTGCATCTTCCAGTTGCCCAGCACGAGGCGGGCGCGGTTTTCGACTGAAGTCATGGCGCAAGTATCAGAGAAATAGAGTCCAGGAGGCGAGCCCGCACGCACGGATACGGCCGGTACGCGGTCCGGGCCCGCCACGGCGTCGGGCCTGCGGCCGTCCACCGCGAAGCCGCGGCCGGCTGCCCCGTGAACGGTCCCGCGAACCAGGCATACGCCCACGGGCCGACCTGGAAAAAATTCCAGGTCAAACCTTAGATTGTATCCTGTTGTGGGCCGGCGCGCCGAACGAACCGCAAGGCGCGCCGAGGACGCTTCAGACGGTCAGGATGATCTTGCCGATGTTCTCGCCGCTTTCCATCATGGCGTGCGCCTGCGCGGCCTGTTCAAGCGGGAACGTCGCATGCACGATGGGTCTGATGGCGCCCTGCTCCAGCAGCGGCCACACCCGTTCGCGCAAGGCGCGGGCAATGGCGCCCTTGAACGCCACCGGGCGCGGGCGCAGGGTGGAGCCGGTAATGGTGAGCCGGCGGCGCATCACCTGGTTGGTATCCACCTGCGCCTGCGAGCCGCCCAGTTGCGCGATGATGACGATGCGGCCGTCGTCGGCCAGGCACTGGATGTCGCGCGCGATGTAATCGCCCGCCACCATGTCGAGAATGACGTCCACGCCGCGCCCGTCCGTGGCGTTCTTCACTTCCTGCACGAAGTCCTGCGTCTTGTAGTTGATGCCCTTGGCCGCGCCCAGCGACTCCACGGCGCGCGCGCGTTCGTCGCTGCCCACCGTGGCATACACCGGGTTGCCCATGGCGCGCGCCAGCTGGATGGCCGTGGTGCCGATGCCGCTCGCGCCGCCATGCACCAGCAGCGTCTCGCCCTCGGCCAGCCGGCCGCGATCGAAGACGTTGCTCCAGACGGTGAAATAGGTTTCCGGCAGGCCGGCCGCCTCGATGTCGGACAGCCCCTGCGGAATGGGCAGGCACTGCGCCGCGGGCGCCACGCAATATTCGGCGTAGCCGCCTCCCGCCACCAGCGCGCAGACGCGATCGCCCAGCGCCAGGTCGGTGCCGGCCAGGTCGCCGCCCACGATTTCGCCCGCCACTTCCAGACCGGGCAGGTCCGACGCGCCACGCGGCGGCGGGTAAGCGCCCTTGCGCTGGAAGACATCGGGACGGTTGATGCCCGCCGCGCTCACCTTGATCAGGACTTCGCCGGCGCCCGGCTCCGGCGTGGGGCGCTCGACGGCCACCAGCACCTCCGGCCCGCCCGGGCGCGAGATTTCAACAGCCTTCATGATGTCTCCTTGTGCGGTAAATGGATTATTATTGCGCCCTTTGGTGGGCAAGCCGCGCCCCGCGCCGGCTTTTCGTTTGCCTGGCGGCCGCTTGCCCCACCGGAAGCGTGGCCGAGCGGTTGAAGGCACCGGTCTTGAAAACCGGCAAGGGTTTGCGCCCTTCGTGGGTTCGAATCCCACCGCTTCCGCCAAGTCGATCCGCAAGCCCCACGCGGGAGATCAGGTTGGCGGCGCAACGGGCGCCAGAAAGGCCGGCGCAATGCCATTCAGGCCATGAGCGGCCTCCAGCAGCGGCCCCAGCACTTGCTCGACCGCCTTTTCGCGGCTGGTCTGCCGCGACAGCATATTCACGTTCAGCGCCGCCACCACGTTGTTCTGCGTGTCGTATACCGGCACCGCCAGACCGCATATGGCCTCGTCGTATTCCCCGTCCACCCATGCATAACCGTCACGGCGCACCTCGGCCAGCCGCTCTCGCAGCGTATCCGCGTCGCGCACGGTGCGCGACGTATAGGCTTTGAAGGTCTTGCCGGCGAGATAGGCATCCAGGGCGGCAGGCGGCAGGTAGGCCAACGCGATGCGGCCCGGCGACGTGGCGTAGGCCGATATCCGGGACCCCACGCCAAGCCGCAAGGACAGGATCTTGCGCGACGGAATGCGCAACACATAAGTGACGGACTTGCCGTCGAACACCGTCATCGCGCATGACTCCTGCACGCGCGCGCACAGATCTTCCAGCACTCGCTGCGCATGTCCCCAGAACGGCAGGGACGTCAGATATGTCATGCCCAGGTTCAGGACCTTGGGCGTCAACCGGAATTCGCGCTGGTCGGTGGCGGCATAGCCCAGGTCGCAAAGGGTCAGCAGCACGCGCCGCACGACCGTTCGCGGCAAACCTGTGGCGGCCGCCAGGCTGCTGACGGTATGGGTTTCGCCCTGCTTGCCCATGGCTTCGATAACCGCCAAACCGCGGGCAAAAGAGCGGATGAAGCTTTCGCTTTCAGGAGTAGCCATGTCTTGCCGAGTCCGTTTGTATCGAGCGACGCGATTGTCCCATAGCGATTGACAGTCGCAATATGCTGGCGTTTAATGTCCGTTAAGCGGATTTATAAGTCCGCTAAGCGGACATAATAACACGGCAAAGCAGCATCTGCCCAAAACGCGAAGAGCCCCGCGCTTCGCTTCACGGAGACAAACATGAAAGATCTGCTGCAAAAAAGCGCACGCTGTCTGACTTGGCTCGGGACGGCCTGCTGCATGGTTGCCAATGCCCACGCCGCCTCGCCGCCCCTGCCCGACAAGCCGGTGCGCATCATTGCCCCGGCGGCGCCGGGCGGCATTCTGGATCTCACCAGCCGCTACGTGGCCGAGCAGCTGGGCAAGATCATCGACCGTCCCGTCATCGTCGAAAACAAGAGCGGCGCTGGCGGCATCCTGGGAATCCAGAGCATGCTGCGGTCCGATCCCGATGGCATGACGCTCGTCATGGGCAGCCTCGGGCCGAATGCCGCCAACTACGCACTCTACAAATCTCTGCCCTACTCGAAAGAAGATCTTGCTCCCGTCATTCACGTGCTCTCCATGCCGGACGTGGTCGTGATCAACGCCAAGATTCCCGCCCGCAACATCGACGAGCTCCGGAAGTACGCCGCCGGCAAGCCGGGCGGCCTTTCCATGGCCGTGTCCACAGCCGGCTCATCCGGCCATCTCGCTGGCGAACTGTTCAAGTCGCAAGCGCGCATTCCAGCCGTCAATGTCGTGTACCGGGGCGCGGCGCCGGCCCTGATGGACCTGGTCGGCGGCCAGGTGGATGCCATGGTCGACAACCTTATCACCGCGCTGCCCCTGATCCGCGAAGGCAAACTGCGTGCGCTGGCGGTTACCAGCGCCGAACGCAGCCCCGAATTGCCCGACATTCCCACGATGAAAGAGTCGGGCTTTCCGGATTTCGAGGTGTCCGTGTGGCTGGGCCTGTTCACATCCTCCAAGGCGCCTGCCCCGGTGCGGTCCTCCTTGAACCAGGCGCTGCAGCAAGTGCTCGGATCAGAGACGTCAAAGCACTGGTTCGCACAGCAGGGCGGGAGGCCCATCGGCGGAACGCCGGAGCAATTCGCGCGCTTCGTGGACGCCGAAACCACCCGCTGGGGCGCCGTCATCAAAGAAGCAAAGATTCATGTGGACTGATACCGCGGCCGCCCGCCGCAAGGGAGATGCAGCAATGGAAGAACGTTCGTCGGACATGCTGGCCATGGCGGCGCGCTGGCCGGAACGCGTTGCGTATCGGATGGTGCCTTCAGGCTTTGCCGTAACCTGGGGCGAACTCGAGCGCCGTTCGCGCCGGTGCGCACAGCGCATGTTGCAGGCCGGATTGCGCACTGGCGACGGTATCGCCGTTTATCTCGAAAACCATCCACGGTACTTCGAGTTGCTTTGGGCGGCCCATCGGATCGGCCTCTACTACACCACCATCAGCCTGCATCTGAAGCCTGCCGAAATGGCCTATATCCTGCAGGACTGCGGCGCACGGTTGCTGTTCTGCTCGGCGCACACCGCCCGCGACCTGGATCCGGTCTGGCTTCGCGGACTTGGCGCCGAGCCCGTGGTCCTGGACGGACCATTGAATGGGCTACCGGATTACGAAGCCTGGCTGAGCGAAGCCCCTGCAGACGCGCCTTTGCCAGCCGGGCTGCCGGAGGGCACCGATTTCTCCTACTCCTCGGGCACGACCGGCGTTCCCAAAGGCATCAAGCGCCCGCTGGAGAGAGCAAACGCCTATTTCCAGCAGCCAGGCGACGCCCGCACGCATTGGAAGCAATTCGATATCGGCAGCGTGTACCTGTCGACCGCGCCGTTCTACCACACCGCTCCGGTGCGATGGAACATGGCCGTCATGCGTGCAGGCGGAACATCCGTCATGATGGAAAAATTCGATCCGCTGCTGGCCCTGCAAACCGTGGAGAAATACCGCGTAACGCATGGCCAGTGGGTTCCGACCATGTTTTCGCGTCTGCTGCGCCTGGCCCCATCCGAGCGGAACCGCTACGACCTTTCCAGCATGCGCTATGCCATTCATGCAGCTGCCCCCTGCCCGATCGAACTCAAGGAGCGCATGATCGAGTGGTGGGGGCCGATACTCTATGAGTACTACAGCGGAACGGAACTGGTGGGCCGCACATCGCTGGATTCCCACGAGTGGCTGGCACACCGGGGCTCGGTGGGCCGGCCCGAATTCGGCGCCGTACACATTGTGGACGGCGAAGGACGTCCGCTGCCTCCCCGCCAGCAGGGCGTCATCTATTTCGAAGGCGGCAGCAAATTTGAGTACCACAACGATCCGGTCAAGACGCGCTCGGCCTACAACGAAAAAGGATGGGGCACCTACGGCGACATCGGCTATCTCGATGAAGACGGCTACCTGTATCTCACCGACCGCCTGGCCAACACTATCGTTTCCGGCGGGGTGAACATCTATCCCCAAGAAGCAGAAAACATTCTCTCCGGACATCCCGCAGTGCGCGACGTGGCAGTCGTGGGCGTGCCGGACGCCGATTATGGGGAGTCGGTCAAGGCGGTCGTGGAACTGATCGATCCGTCGCAAGCCGGCCCCGCGCTCGAAAGCGAGCTCATTGCCTATTGCAAAGCGCGAATCTCCGCCGTCAAGAGCCCGAAGAGCGTGGATTTCGTTCCCAGCCTGCCGCGCACCGAAACCGGAAAATTGCTCAAACGCGAAGTGCGCGACCGCTATTGGTCTGGCGCCAGTCGCATTGCCCATTGACCCGCCACGGAGAGCCTCCCCATCATGCAGCGCCGCATTTTCAGTTCCGAGCAAGACCTGTTCCGAGACACGGTAAAGCGATTCCTTGCCGAGAAAGTATTGCCTGGCCACGCCCAATGGGAAGAAGACGGAATGGTGCCGCGCCAACTCTGGCGCGATGCCGGGGCGGCTGGCCTGCTGCTGCCCAGCATTCCCGACGAGTACGGCGGCGGCGGCGGCGGATTTCTCGACACCGTCGTCGTCATCGAGGAGATTGCATATGCGCTCGCCACGGGCATTACCGGGTTCACGACCCACTCCGACATCGTGGCGAACTACCTGCTGCATCTGGGCTCGGAAGCGCAAAAGCGGGCATGGCTGCCCGACATGGCCAGCGGAGCGGTCGTCGGCGCCATCGCCATGACGGAGCCGTCTACAGGCAGCGACCTCAAAGCGATCCGCACCACCGCGCAACACGGCGATGGAGGCTATGTCATCAACGGGCAGAAAACCTTCATTACGAACGGCCATCATGCCGACCGCGTGCTGGTGGTGGCCAAGACCGATCCGTCTGCCGGCGCCCGCGGCATCAGCCTGTTCTGGGTCGATACGCGCAGCCCGGGTTTCAGCCGCGGCAAGCTGCTCGACAAACTGGGTCAGCGCGCACAAGACACGGCCGAGCTCTTCTTCAGCGACCTCTGGGTGCCCGAAGAATGCCTGCTCGGCGAACCCAACCAGGGTTTCGGCTACCTGATGGCAGAGCTTGTGCGAGAACGGCTGATGATCGCCGTGCGCTGCGCAGCCGCACTGGAAGCGGCTCTGCAATGGACCATCGACTACACGAAAGAGCGCCATGCTTTTGGCAAGGCGCTGATCGAGAACCAGCATATCCGTTTCAAACTTGCCGACATCAAGGCGCTGGCCGCCGCGACGCGCGCGTATGTCGACCAATGCCTGTCGCAATTCCTGGACGGCCAGCTCGACGCCGCCGGCGCCGCCGCGGCCAAACTCTGGGCGGGAGAAGCCACGCGCGCCATCGACGACCTGCTCCAGTTCTACGGCGGCTACGGCTACATGCGCGAGTACGCCATTGCGCGGGCCTATACCGATGTCCGTCCAAACCGGATATACGGCGGCTCTTCCGAAATCATGCGCGAAATCGTTGCGCGCGCCCTGTGAGAAAGGCCATGCAAGAGAACGCACTGCGCCCTGTAGCCATCGCCGGCGTCGCCGAATCCGACCTGGGCAAAGTCCCCGGCAAGACGGCCCTGGAACTCCAGGCCCAGGCCGCGCTTGGCGCATTGGCCGATGCCGGGCTGAAACTCAGCGACGTGGATGGAATATTCGCGCACACCGACGACAGATTCTCTGGCGCCCTGCTGGCCGAATTCCTGGGGCTGCACCCTCGCTACGTGGACTCGACCAATATCGGAGGAATGTCGAACATTGCCCATATCCGCCATGCAATGGCGGCCGTATCGGCAGGACTTTGCTCAGTCGCGCTCATTACGTACGGCAGCACGCAGGCATCGGACGGCGCGCGGGCGCTTGCGAAGGTGGTCGAAAACCCGCGTACACCGCGCGGCCAGTTCGTCATGCCCTATGGCCAGCTCAGTCCCATCGGCTATTACGCCATGGTGGCGCAATTGCATCGGCACCGATACGGCACCACGCCGCGCGACCTGGCTGAAGTGGCGCTGGCCGCCCGGCGCTGGGCGGCCCTCAACCCCAAGGCTTATCGGCGAGAGCCGCTTACCCTGGACGAGGTCATGCAATCGCCCATCGTGGCCGACCCGCTGCGCCAGCGCGACTGCTGCCTGGTCACAGACGGCGGCGGTGCGCTCGTCATCGTCTCGGCCGAGCGCGCCGCCGATCTGCGCAAGCGTCCGGTCATCGTGCGAGGCATTGCCGAAACGTACGCGCACCACTACACGCCGTTCAATACTGCCGACTGGCTCGAAACCGGCGTCGCGGCAACCGCGCAGGCGGCACTGGACATGGCAGGCGTGACTCGCGCAGATGTCGACGTGGTGCAGATCTATGACCACTTCACCATTGGCGTGCTGCAGTCGCTCGAAGAGCTGGGCTTCTGCAAGCGAGGCGAGGCCGGCGCCTTCGTGGCCGACGGTGCGCTCGGCCCTGGCGGACGCTTCCCGATCAACACGTCTGGCGGCGGCCTGTCTTACGGCCATCCCGGCATGTTCGGCATCTTTCTCGTTATCGAAGCGGTGCGCCAACTTCGAGGGGAATGCGGCGACCGCCAGTTGCCCCGTCATGAGCTTGCCCTGTGCCACGCGCCCGGGCTCGTTTTCTCCTGCAATACAACCATGATTCTGGGAGTGCAATAGCCATGGACGCCTCCACGCGCCCCTTGCCCGTGCCCACCGACCTTACGCTGCCCTTCTGGCAAGCGGCGAAGGCCGGACGGCTCGACTTGCAATACTGCACCGACTGCGCCGGTTTCCAGTTCTATCCCAGGCCCTGCTGCGTGCGTTGCGGCAGCACGGCGCTGCAATGGCGCACCAGCGCGGGACTCGGCCGTATCTACACCTACACCATCAATCACCGGGCCGCCAATCCGTACATGGCCGACAAGCTTCCGTATGCGGTTGCTGTCGTCCAACTGGACGAGGGGCCCCGCATGATGGGCAACCTGATAAACACTCCGCTTTCCGAGATCACGATCGGCTTGCGCGTGCGCACTGTATTCGAACCTGTTTCGGATGACATCACGCTCGTGCACTTCGAAGCGGAACCGGCAACTCGCCAGGAACAGCCATGAGCCCCGCCAGGCCGCTGGAGGAGCACATTTCCGATACCGCCATGGCTGGTCTGGTGGTGCTGGACTTCACCCGCTTGCTTCCCGGTCCCTATGCAGCCTATCTGCTGCGCGGCTTCGGTGCTGACGTGATCAAGGTCGAAGATACCGAAGCGGGCGATTATGCGCGCGGGCTGCACCCGTTGCCGCGCTCGCAAACAGGCGCCGCGTTCACGGCGGCCAACGCGGGCAAGCGCAGCATTGCATTGGATCTCAAGCAGGCGCAAGGCCGCGAAGCCGCGCTTGCATTGGCGCGTCGCGCCGATGTGCTGGTAGAGAGTTTTCGTCCCGGAGTCATGCAGCGGCTGGGCCTGGGTCACGAGGTCTTGCGTTGTGAGAACCCTCGCCTGGTTTATTGCTCCATTACGGGATATGGCCAGCATGGCCCGCTCGCGCCGTTGGCCGGTCACGACCTGAACTACCAGGGGTGTGCGGGCATCCTGCCTCGCGACGCGGCCACCGGACATGCCGTATTGCCGCAGACGCTGACCTCCGATCTGGTTGGCGGCGCCTATAGCGCCACCATGTCGATCATGGCGGCGCTGCTCGCCCGGCAGGTCTCGGGCCAGGGATGCTACATAGACTTGTCCATCGCGCACGCGACGGCCATGCTGCTTCCCATTGAGGGCGCGCTCGTTGGCCAGCAACAGCATCCCGATGCGCCCGGCCTGGGGAGACTGAACGGCGGCCATCCGTGCTATGGCCTGTACGAAACGGCAGACGGCCGGCAGGTCACCTTCGCCGCGCTGGAAGAAAAATTCTGGCGCCGCTTCTGCGAACGGGCGCCGTGCCCCGAACTGGCCGAGATCCCGGATCTGACGGCGCCACCGACTGCCTCTCGGGTACGTGCGGCGCTTGCGCGCATCTTCAGGACACGGACCCAGGCAGAGTGGGTCGCGTTCGGCGCACAGTGGGACGTCTGCCTGGGCCCGGCGCTGACCAGCGAAGAAGCGCTGCACGCCTTGGGAGAGCGACCGGCCTGGCGCTCCTTTGCCGGGCCGGGCGGGCCGGTTCGCGTGCTGCGCGGCCTGCCGGTTGCAGGCGACGGCGTCGACCTGACGCCGCCACCCTCCCAGGGCCAGCATTCGGCGCAGATCCTGCGCGAGCTGGGCTGGGACGAGCCGCGCATCCATGCCGCGCTGGCTTCGGGAGCCGCCAGGCAGGCATAAGACCTGCCCGGCTGCCCACTCAGGGCCGCCCGCCTCCACAAATCAGCACCTGGCCGCTCACGTAGTCGGACTCGGGAATGCAGAAAAGGTACACCGCGCCCGCCGCCTCCTCCGGCGTGCCGGCGCGGCCGACCGGAATCATGGTTTCAATGTTCTGCATGAACTGCGCACTGATGCCCACTTTGATAGTATTGCCCGCGACATCAATGGTAGCCCCGTCGCCCACGGCGGCATCCGTCAACCGGGTCTTGATAAGGCCGAACGCCACCGAATTGACGTTTACCTTGTAACGCCCCCATTCCTTGCTGAGCGCCCGCGTGAGCCCGGTGATGCCGGCCTTGGCAGCCGAGTAATTCGCCTGTCCCGGGTTGCCCATGAGCCCCGACGTGGACGACACGTTGACCACCTTGCGGAACACTTCGATTCCCTCCGCCGCTTCCTTACGCGCCTGGTTCTTGAAGTGTTCCGCGGCGGCACGCAGGATGCGAAATGGCGCGGTCATATGGACATCCAGCATGGCATACCACTGCTCGTCCGTCATTTTCTGGATGGTGCTGTCCCAGGTGTAGCCGGCATTGTTGACAATGATGTCGACGCCGCCGAATTCCCGCAACGCCGTGCCGACGAAACGATCGCCGAATTCCTTGTCGGTGACGCTCCCGATGCAGCTCACCGCTTGGGCGCCCACCGCCTCCAGCTCATCGACGACCTGCCGCGCCGGCGCTTCGTCCAGATCATTGACGACGAGCCGCGCGCCTTCCGACGCGAGTTTCAGCGCGATCTCGCGGCCGATTCCGCGTCCGGAACCCGTAACCAGCGCTACCTTTCCTTCCAGCTTCTTCATGCGGGGTCTCCTTGCCCGGTTGAGATTGCGCGGCGAGCAATGCCGCCACTGCTCCAAGCCCGCCGTCAGGCGATCTCGGCATAACCGTTGTTCAGCACCATCACATCGCGCTCCACTGCGCGGGCGCGAAAGCCTACTTCCCCATTGCCGCGCCAGCTTTCGATGCGCAGGGTTTCGCCGGGGTAGACAGGCGCCGTGAATCGGACGTTGAACCGGCGCAACCTGCCTGGATCACTCTCGCACCAGTCGTCCAGCACGGCGTGACAAGCGACGCCGTAGGTCGCAAGGCCATGCAGGATAGGACGATCAAAACCAGCGCTGCGCGCAATGGCGGGATCGGCATGCAAAGGGTTATCGTCCGCGCAGAGCCGATAGAGCAACGCCATATCCGGACGCGTGAGCACGTCGCGCACGCAGTCGGGCGGCCCGTCGCCGATCAGAGAAGGATAGGCTTCCAGGCTGTCGCTGGGCTGGCCCGATTCGCTGTAGCCACCATTGCCTCGCAGAAACGACACCTGTTCGATGGTGGCCAGCGACCGGCCCGAATCCCGATCGGAGAGCGCGCGCTCCGTGACCACGATAGCGCCCTTGTCCGCCCCCTTGTCGATCACGCTCTTCACGCGCGACCTGCCGGTGACGGCGCCCCGCGGCGGCAAGGGAGCATGCAGCGTCAACCGCTGCTCTCCGTGCAGCAGCCGGACCCAGTCTATTCCCGTCGCGGGATCCTTCATCCAGAAGCCCGGATATCCCAGCACCACGGCCATGGTGGGCAGCGCAAGCAGGTCCTTTTCATAGACGAAGCGCAGATGCCGCTCGTCTGTCGGGTCCACACCCAATCCCAGCGCCAGGGCATAGAGCATGGTGTCCTTTTCGGTGTAGATCTGTTCGATGACGGGAAACTTCCAGTTTTTCAAGGTGGCGTAATCGATGGCCATGCATGGGGCTCCCTGGCGTGCTGTGATCCATTGAGAAGTGGCTGCAGACGGCTGCCGATGCCGGCACATGGGCCGCGGTGCGTTGCGCGCTCCGGAGGGAGCATTCACTCAAAATGACCGCTTAGCGGATATAAAAGACCGTCAAGCGAACAATATGCCCATATCAGGGGAGTGTCAACCTGCGAAAGCCGTCCCTGACGCCAAGCAGCCGGCCGATGCTGGCGCACGATGCCTTTCTGCGCCTGATGCGGCGCCGCGCCGTTTCGACACCGAGCCCGAGGCGCGTGCGCTGTGCGCACGATCGCCAACGGCATGTGCGTAGACTTGTGGCGCCGCCGGCAGATCGAGCAGGCTTGGCTGGAGGAGCTGGCCGCGCGGCCCGAGGCCGCGGCGACCTGCGCCGCCTGAGCCTGGTGGCCGGCGAAATCCTGGTCCAGACCGCCGCCGACCCGAGCCGCCGGCCCTTCGTGGTCGATGCACCGCGAGGGCGGCCGCGGGCGCTGGGCACGCGCTTCACGGTGCGGCTGGATGGGCCGGAAACGCTGGAGGCGGTCCACCAGGGCGCGGTGGAGGCCCGCACGGCCGATTCCGGCGCGACCCCCATCATCCAAGACCGGCCGGCAGACGCGCTTCTCGCGCGACGCGCTCGCGGCCACGCGGCCGGCCGATCCGGCGGGCGAGGCTTGGACGCGGGGTGTCCGGGTCACCGAGAACACGCCGCTGGCCGAGGTGGCGCGCGAGTTGCAGCGCTACTGCGGCGGCCACATCGGCGTCGCGCCGGAAGTCGCGCGCCTGCCGGTCATCGGCAGCTATCCGGCCACCGATCCCGACCGCGCGCTGGCCATGCTCGAAAGCGTGCTGCCCGTCCGGATCAAGCACACCCAGCCCTGGCACGGGCTCCTACACCACGCCCGTCACGGCCGCGGCCACCGGGTTGAAACTCTCACCGCGCGAAACGCCGCAGTCGGTGAGCGTCGTGACGCGACAGCGCATGGACGACCAGGGATTTCAGGATCTGGGCAGCGTGCTGCAGAACACCACGGGCGTGGCCGCCCTGCAGCTCGACAGTGAGCGCACCATTTTCTCCTCGCGCGGCTTCCCTATCGAAGACCTGCAGTACGACGGAATTTCCACACAAGAGCAACTACGCGGCCGGCGAATCCGAGTTGGACCCCATTCTCTACGACCGCATCAAGGTGGTGCGCGGCGCGACCGGCCTGCTCACGGGCGCGGGCCAGCCTTCCGCCTCGGTCAATCTGGTGCGCAAGCGCGCCGACAGCAAGACCTTCAAGGGCGAGGCCACAATCAGCGTCGGCTCCTGGGGCAACTACCGCGGCACGCTGGACCTGTCCACGCCGGTCACCGAAGACGGACGCATCCGCACGCGCCTGGTCGCGTCGCACGAAGACAAGAAATCCTTCTTCGACCGCTACGAACGCAAACGCAGCGGGAAGGCGCGGGCTGGGCCTCGTCCGGGGAATACGAATACCGCGATCACAAGTTCGTCCCTTATGCCGGGGTGGTCTACGGCCTCACCCCGACATACCCGGTCTACGCCACCTACACCAGCATCTTCAACTTCCAGGACGAGCGAGATCGCGCGGGGCTGGCAACTCTTCCTCGGCGCCACGCGCTTCATCGCCCAGGACGCGGCTGGCAAGGACATCAACACCGAGCGCCCGCGCACCCTGTTGCGTCCGTTCACCGCTTATCAATTGCCCGTAGACTGGCACCGCCTGACGATAGGCGGCGGCGTCAACTGGCAGAGCCGCGCCTACTACGACGGCGTTGGCCCCAACCGCGAGAGCCAGGAACAGGGAGGGTATGCCATCACCAACCTGATGGCCCGCTACCAGCTCTCGCCGGACCTGTCCTTGCAGGTGAACGTGAACAACGTGTTCGACAAGAAATACCAGCGCGCCGTCAACTGGCATGGCCAGGGCATCTGGGGCACGCCCGCCGAAGTCATGGCCACCCTGCGCTATAGATTCTGAGGCGGACGGCGCGGCCCCGGCGGCCGCGCCGGTTGCGGGCCGCATGACTGGCCATGCTTGCGGCATATTCCCTCCGGCCCGGCACGGGCGTAGGATAGAGTTGCGTTTGTCGTCCCGCTGCGCCCCCCAACCCTCGGCGGCGCCCCGCCGCCCATTCCTCCGGAGGCCGTCATGATCAAGCACATCCTCATCCCCATCGATGGATC
The DNA here is from genome assembly GCF_001270295.1 of Achromobacter sp. DMS1. Classification (NCBI taxonomy): domain Bacteria; kingdom Pseudomonadati; phylum Pseudomonadota; class Betaproteobacteria; order Burkholderiales; family Alcaligenaceae; genus Achromobacter; species Achromobacter sp. DMS1. The sequence continues at coordinate 13,373 of NZ_LHSJ01000053.1, forward strand.
CAGCCTGGCCGATTCCGGCCTGGCGCAAGGACTGGAACTGGCGCGCGCGTTGCAGGCCAGCGTCACCGTGCTCACGGTAATCACGCCCTTCCAGATGCCCTCCTCGGAAACAGTGCGCTTCGAAGGCATGCGGTCGGTCTACGAGGAACAGTCGCGCGAACTGGCGCGCTCGTATCTGCGCGAGGCCGAAGACAAGGCCAAGGCGGCCGGCGTGCCATGCAAGACGGACCTGCGTGAACACGAGGCCATCTACCAGGCCATTGTCGATGTCGCCGTCACGCAGGGCTGTGACCTGATCGCCATGTCTTCGCACGGCCGGGGCGGCGTGGCGGCGGTGCTGCTGGGCAGCGTCACGCAGAAAGTGCTGGCGCACTCCAAGGTGCCGGTGCTGGTGTACCGCTGAGCCCGCCGCCGGACCGCCTTCGCGCCGTGCGCGCCGGCAGGCTCACGCTTGCCTGGCGCGAAACGTCGGCGGGATGCCCGCCGCCGCCACCCCGCTGCGCAGCGTTTCCCGCGGCAGGCTGGCCGCCAGCAGTTGGCGCGCCTCGATGAGTCGCGCGAGATCCACGCCGGTTCGATAGCCCATGCTTTCCAGCATGAAAACCAGGTCTTCGGTCACGATGTTGCCCGATGCGCCGGGTGCGAACGGGCAGCCGCCCAGCCCGCCGAGGCAGGCGTCGAAGGCGCGTATGCCTTCTTCGAGCCCTGCCAGCGCATTGGCCAGCCCCAGGCCCAGGGTGTCGTGCAGATGCAGCTTGACCAGCCGGGCCCCCACCGCGTCCTGCGTAGCGCGCACGGCTTGGCGCACGCGTCCCGGATGCGCATAGCCCACGGTGTCGGCCAGCGCCAGCTCGTCCACGCCGGCGCGTTCCAGCGCGGAGGCCACCGACGCCACGCGGGCGACGGGCACCTCTCCCTCCATGGAACAGCCGAACGCCGTCGCCACGGCGGCGTCGATACGCACGGGTCGCGGCTGTGCGTGCAGCCAGTCGGCGATGGCGGCCACCACGTCGATCTGCGCCTGGGTGCTCTTGCCCACGTTGGCGCGGCTGTGCGTGTCGCTGACCGATACCGGAATCGCCACCACCTGCGCGCCCGCCTCGTAGGCCGCGATCGCGCCCTTGAGATTGCAGGCCAGCGCGCAGACGGCGATGCCCTCCAGCGCCAGGGCATGCGGCAGCACCTCCCCGGTGTCGGCCATGGCCGGGACCAGCCGCGGCGATACGAAGCTGCCCACCTCGATTTCCGGCAGCCCGGCCGCGGCCAACTGCGCGATCCAGCGCAGTTTGTCGGCCGTCGCCATCGCGCCGCGCGCCATCTGCAAGCCGTCGCGCGGCCCCACTTCGCAGATCCGGACCGTCTCGCTCATTGCCGCCTCCGCTATTGCTGCACCCTGATGCCGGCCGCCGCGATGGCTCGCCGGGCCTTGCCGATGTCCTGGCGGATCAGCGCGGCGAACTGGTCGGAGCTCGCCGGCTCGGCCTCCAGCCCCCTGCGAGGCCAGCGCGTCGCGCACGTCCTGGCGCGCGAGCAGCCTGTTGAAGTCGGCGTTCAGGCGCGCCACCACGGCCGGCGGCGTGCGTGCCGGCGCGAGCACGCCATAGTAGGTCACCATGTCGCAATCCTTGTAGCCCAGCTCCGCCACGGTCGGCACGTCCGGCAGGGCGGGATTGCGCCTGGGCGAAGTCACGGCCAGCGCCCTCACCTTGCCCGCCTTGATAAGCGAGGCCGCCGATGAAATCGACGAGCCGGCGAACTGCAAATGCCCGCCCATCAGGTCGGCCAGCGCGGGCGCGGACCCTTTGTAGGGCACGTGCTGCATCTTCACGCCGGCGGAATGCTGCAGCATCTCCATGGCGATGTGCACGCCGCCCCCGGTGCCCGAGGTACCGTAGGAAATCTTGTTGGGGTCCTTGCGCGCCGCCTCGATAACTTCGGGCAGGCTCTTGTAGGGCGAGCTCTCCGCCACCAGCAGCACCATGGGCGTAGTGGCCACCAGCGCCACGGGAGCCAGGTCCTTGATCGGGTCGTACGAAACCTTCATCAGCAGCGGAATCAGCGTGACGTTGTCGGACTGGCCGATCACCAGGTCGTAGCCCTGCGCCGGCGCCCGGGCGGCCTCGGCCAGCCCCAGCGCGGTGCCCGCGCCTGGCTTGTTCTCCGGCACCACCGCCCAGCCGTTCAGCTCGTGCAGCTTGGACCCCATGAGGCGGCCGATGTAGTCGGTGCCCCCGCCCGGCGTGGACGGAATGATGATGCGGATAGGCTTGCTCGGATAGTCCTGCGCCTGTGCGGCGCAGGCCAGGGCCATGGCGGCCACGGCCAACAGCTTGCGTACCATGTCGTCTCCTCTTCGATGAAAAAGCCGGGCGGTCTGGCGCCGCCTCGGGGCCGGGGCCGCGCCCCGGATCCATTCATGCAATCACGCCCGCCTCGCGCAGCGCGTCGATGCGCTGCGCATCCAGCCCCATACGCAGCAGAATGTCCCGCGTGTGGGCGCCCCGGGCGGGCGGGTCGGAGCGCTTGCCTGCCTTGCGTCCGTCGAATTCGATGGGCAGCGCGGCCGCGGAAATCTCCCCGCCCTCCGGCAGCCGGGTCTTGAGCAGCGCGCCGCCGGCCTTCAGGTGCTCGTCGTCCAGCAGCTCGTGCGGCTGGCGTATCGGCCCGTACGACAGGTTGGCCGCCTCCAGCGCCGCGCACAGGTCGGCGGTCTTCCACGACTTGAGGATTTCGGCCACGCCGGGCACCAGCCACGAACGCGCCGCCTCGCGGTCCACTGCCGTGGCCAGGCGAGGGTCGGCGGCCCACTCCGGCGGCAGAAAGCGCTGCGCGAAATTGCGCCACTGCGCATCGCCCACCACCGCCACGAATACCCGGCCGTCCGCGGTGTCGAACACGTCGTAGACACCCCAGGGCGGACGCCGCTCCGCGCCCATGGGCTTGGGCGCGTCGCCCGTGAGCTGGTATTGCGCAATGAACTGCGCCACCAGCAGCAGGTTGTTCTCGAACAGCCCCGCACGCACGTGCCGTCCGCGACCGGAGGCGTGCCGGTCGTGCAGCGCCGCCAGGGCGCCCACCACGCCGAACGTGCCGCCCAGGATGTCGTTGACCGAAGCGGCCACCCGCTGCGGCGCATCGGCGCCGCCATTGATGTAGGCCAGCCCGCCCATCATCTGCACCACCTCGTCCAGCGCGGTGCGGTGTTTGTACGGACCCGACAGGAAGCCCTTGAGCGACACATAGATCAACCCGGGGTTCGCGGCGGACAGCGATTCATAATCCAGGCCGTACTGGGCCAGGCCGCCGTCGCGGAAATTCTCCACCACCATATCGGCCCGCAGCGCCAGCCGGCGCGCGAGCTCGCAGCCCTCGGCCGACTTGAGATCAACCGCCAGGCTCTGCTTGTTGCGGTTGAACACGGGAAAATAGCCGCTGCCCGATCCCTTCAGGCGGCGCGTGCGGTCGCCTTCCATCGGCTCCAGCTTGATGACCTCGGCCCCCAGGTCCGCCAGCGCCAACCCGGCGGCCGGGCCCATGATCATGTGGGAAAGCTCCAGAACCCTGATCCCGCGCAGCGGCAGCTCCGAGCCGTCCATAAACGGGCTACCCGACATCTTTGTCATCCACCTATCCTCATGGCTGTGTTTTGGTTGCGGCGTCAGCACGGCCATGATCGCGGGCCCGCTTCCGGCGGAAAAGCGGTCTTTCAGAAACGGGGCATTCTCTTTTCGGAACGTCCGGGTTACCCCCAGGCAGGCCCGGCCTCGGGCCTGCTCTCTGCGGGCAGCACGCCCAGATGCGCGAGCCAGGCCCGCGCCGCCGGGGCGAGCGTGTCCGGTTCCCGCACCGCCACGCAGATGCGCGTGGCCGCCCACGGTCCGCTCAAGGCAATGAAACGCAGCTCCGGCCCTCCGTGCCTGTCTTTGAGATACAGCGGCACCACGCCGACGCCCAGGCCGCGCGCCACCAGCGCGCATATGGTTTCGTGGGCGCTCACCCGCGCGCTGATGCGGCGCCGCACGCCGGCCTCGCGCGCGGCGCGCTCGAACACCTCGCTGATGCCGTTGTCGCGGTTGAGTTCGATCTGCTCGTAAGGCAGCAACTGCGCATAGTCCAGCACGTCGCGGTCGGCCAGCGAATGCTGGGCCGGCACCACCGCCGCCAGCTCGCAATGCCCGTACGGAAACACCTGCAGGCCCTCGTGGCTGAAATCCGAGCCCACGGCCACGTCCGCGCGTCCGTGCAGCACCTCCTGGAACACCTGCTGGGTCGTGTCTTCGGTCAAGGACAGCTCGATCTGCGGGCAGGCGCGCCGGAACGACTGGATGCGCTCGGGCAGCTCGCCCGCCAGCGCCGCCACGCTCACCGCCAGCCGCACCCGGCCGCGGATACCCCGTGGCGAACCCCCCGCATCTCCCCGGTGCATGCGCTCCATGCCGCGCAGCACCATGCGCGCATGCTCGGCCAGCGCGTTGCCCGCCGGCGTCGCCTGCACCCCGCGCACGCCGCGCTCCAGCAGCGGCACGCCGAACGCCTCTTCCATCTCGGCCATGCGCTTGCTCACCGCCGAAGGCACGAGATTCTCCCTCGCGGCCGCACGCGCCAGGCTGCCCTCCTCGAGCGCGGCCAGGAACAGGCGCAGGGAAACGGGATCGATATCGCGCGGATGCGGGTGTGCGGACGGGAGCGGCTTCATGCCGGAAAGTGTCCCCGCCTGCCGCGGCCCGCGGGATCGGGGTTTCCCCTAGGGCCTGTCAGCCCGGCCGCGTCTGGCCTGACGCCCGCCCGATTGTCCGCCTGTGCGACGCTCCTTTCAGGGTGAGCGCGCCCTGGCCGCAGGCCGCCCTGGTGGTATAGTCTCGCCCTCCGGCGG
>NZ_LHSJ01000053.1:18592-25842 GCF_001270295.1 Achromobacter sp. DMS1
GGGCGGGCCATCCCGTGCGCGTGCGCCGCTTCGCCGTTGGCGCCCGGCGGCGGTATTACGGTAAATTCGTGCGCGTGGAATCGATGCCGCCCGGTCCCGGGCGCGGCCTGGGGAGGATTCGGATGGTGAGGGCATGAGGAAAAGGCCGGCGTTGGGCGGCATGGCGCTGGCGGCGGTCTTGCTGCTGGGCGGTTGCGCCGGCGGGCAGCCGGGGCAGCCGGGGCCCAGGAGCGAGGCCATGTCGGCGGACCAGTTCGCCCAGACCGATTTCAACCGCACCGTCACGCTCGAAGTCCGGGACAATCTCGCCAGCCTCTATGCGCTGCTCGACAAGCTCTACCGCCGCAATCCGCGCGAATGGCGCAAGAGCGGCGTGCCGGACCACGCCGCGGCGGTGGCGCGCGTGAAACACGCCATCGAGAACCGGGTTCCGCCGGCCGATCTGTCCGGCCTGCACGACATCCAGATCCTCGCGGTGTCGCTGGACCCGGGCTACCCGGGCGATCGGGTGGCCGCCTTCATCTACGGGCTGGCCGACACCATCATCACCGCCCACAACGGCAAGACCCGGCTGTACGTTTCCGACGCGCTGGACGGCCAGCGGGTCTACAATGCCGCTCGGAACGTCGAGGCGGCCGCCTGGCTGCTGGCGACGCGCCGCAACAAGCAGGGCGAACCTCTCCTGCTGGCCAATGAAATGTCCGCCACCGCCTCCAACCTGAGCTTCGAGCGCGAATTCGGCGCCATCATCGGCCGGCTGGATCTCATCGCCAACTTGCTCGGAGAGAATTCACGGCGCATCGGCATCAACTACGCCCAGGGCCTGCTGCTCTTCAATTTCCTGCCTGTGCGCTAACCGGGAATCGCCAACGTGATCGATATCGCCTCCATCCAGACCGCCCGCGAGAACCTGCGCGGCCAGGTGCTGAAAACCCCCTTCACCCTGTCGCGCACGCTGTCCGACATCTTCGGGGCGGAAATCTGGCTGAAATTCGAGAACCTGCAGTTCACCGCCTCGTTCAAGGAGCGCGGCGCGCTCAACCGCATGCTGACCCTGACCGAAGCGGAGCGCGCCAAGGGCGTGATCGCCGTCTCGGCGGGCAACCACGCCCAGGGCGTGGCCTACCATGCCCAGCGCATGGGCGTGCCGGCCGTGATCGTCATGCCGCGTTTCACGCCCACCGTGAAGATCGCCAACACCCGCCGCTTCGGCGCGGAAGTCGTGCTGGCCGGCGACACCTTCGACGACGCCAAGGCGCGCGGCTACCAGCTGGCCCGGGAGCGCGGCCTCGTCATGATCCACCCCTACGACGACGAGGCCGTCATGGCGGGCCAGGGCACCGTGGCCCTGGAAATGCTGGAAGACCAGCCGCAACTCGACACCCTGGTCGTGGCCATCGGCGGCGGCGGATTGATCTCGGGCATGGCCACGGCGGCCAAGGCGCTCAAGCCCGGCATCGAGATCGTGGGCGTGCAGACCGAGCGCTTTCCTTCCATGTACGGCGCCGTGCGCGGCGAATCGCTGCCGCAGGGCGCCTACACCATCGCCGAGGGTATCGCCGTCAAATCGCCGGGCGACCTCACCCTGCCCGTGGTCAGCAAGCTCGTCGACCGCATCGAGCTGGTCAGCGAAAGCGACATCGAGCACGCCATCGTGGTGCTGCTGGAAATCGAGAAATCCGTCGTCGAGGGCGCCGGCGCGGCCGGCCTGGCGGCCCTGTTGCGCGCGCAGGAAGAGGGCAGCGACCGCTACCGTGGCAAGCGCATCGGGCTGGTGCTCACCGGCGGCAACATCGACCCGCTCATGCTGGGCGAACTCATCGAGCGCGGCATGGTCCGCGCCGGCCGCCTCGCCCGCATCCGCGTCGACCTGCGCGACCTGCCCGGCGCGCTGGCCCATGCCACCAAGCTCATCGCCGACGCCCAGGCCAATATCACCGAAGTGCACCACCAGCGCGCCTTCACCGCCTTGCCCGTGCGCAACGTGGAAGTGGATTTCGTGCTGCAGACCCGTGGCCCCGAGCACATCCAGGAAGTGATCGACATGCTCAACGCCGCCGGCTTCCACGCCAGCAACCACGATCACTGAGGCTCAGGAGCGCGCCGCTGCCTCGCGCGCCAGCAGGTTCTTCAGCCGGTACAGACGCTCGCGGTGCAGCGTGGCCGCAAGCGGCTCGGGCTCGCGCCCCAGCGCCACATAATCGTCCGGCACCGCCGCGAGCGCCTCCCGCATCCGGTCCGCGCCTTCCTCCCACCACCGCGACAGCATGCGGTCGGGGTTGAACACATCCAGCCCCTGGCGACGCAGCTCCGAACGGTTGAAATCCTTCAGGTTCCAGGTAAGCACCTGCACCGCCGGCGGCTGCTGCAGCCCGCAGCGCGCCCGCCGCGCCAGGCCCGCCGCGATGACGTGGAAATCCTTGGGATCGCTATACCGCAGGCCGGCCTCGTACGCCTGCGTGTCCGCCTCGCGCGCCTGCGGAAAGCGCGCATTCATGTCCTGCCACTGCTCTTCCAGCACCGCCGGCGGAATCTCCCACAGTCGCGCCGCATTGCGCCGCCACTCCTCGCCGATGCGGTCCGTCCAGACCGGCGCATACACCCCCGCCTGCGCCAGCCGCAGCAACAGCCGCCGCAGAATGCCGGACATGAGGACGCAGGCGTCGATGACGATGAAAGGTGGGATGGGGGTCACGGTAAAGGGCCGGCGCATGCAACACCGGCTCAAGAATAGAGGAAATGGTGCCCGAGACCGGGATCGAACCGGTACGGCCTTGCGGCCGAGGGATTTTCTTACCACTTCGGCTTTCGCCGCCAGCAGGGCTGTTCGTGGTCTGGAGCACGCCTTCGCCATAGCCTCGCGGCCTTAGGCGCCCGCCGTCTGCTCTCTACACCTTCCTGGCCAGCGGGGCCAGGCTTGGCTCGGCGTTGGCTCGGACCGGAGTCCAGGGCGTTCGCCGAGTTTGACGGGCTGCACCGCCGGGGTTTCCCCTGGCGGGCTCAAATTGTTCAAGTCCCTTGTGTCTACCAATTTCACCACTCGGGCGCCGCGGCCCTGGGGCAAGGACATCGAGCGCGATTTCGAGGGCATGAATGCGGTGTGGGCGGAATGGCTGCCGCCGCGCCTCATGCCCACGCGCGCCACCTGCGAGGCCAAGCTGGCCTCGCCGGAACTGCTGGTGGAAATCATCGTGACCGCGGCGGCGCGGCCGGTGCTCATCGGCGTGGGGGCTGAAAGCTGATCTCGGCGGGACGGCCAGGCAGGTTCAGGGTGGCGGTGGCGGGCGGCGTGGTCGCCACCACCTGCCCCGCCGCGCAGCACCATCAGCCGCGTGGCGCGCAGTCGCAGCGCCTCGACGGGGTCGCGCGCCTGCAGCAGCACCAGGTCGGCGCGCTTGCCGACTTCCAGCCCGTAGCCCTCCAGGCCCAGGATCGCGGCGGGCGCGGCCGTCACGGCCTGGAAACAGGCCCGCATGGCGTCCTGGCCCGTCATCTGCGCCACGTGCAGCCCCATGTGGGCGACTTCCAGCATGTCGCCCGAACCCAGGCTGTACCAGGGGTCCATGACGCAGTCGTGGCCGAAGGCCACGGGCACGCCGGCGGCCATCAGCTCGGGCACCCGCGTCATGCCGCGCCGTTTGGGATAGGTGTCGTGGCGGCCCTGCAGCGTGATGTTGATGAGGGGGTTGGCGATGGCCGCCACGCCGGCCTCGCGCATCAGCGGGATGAGCTTGGAGACGTAATAGTTGTCCATGGAATGCATGGACGTGAGGTGCGAGCCGGCCACCCGGCCCTGCAGCCCCAGCCGGTGCGCGTGGCTGGCCAGCGTCTCGATGTGGCGCGAATGCGGATCGTCGCTTTCGTCGCAGTGCATGTCCACGCGCAGGCCGCGCTCGGCGGCCAGCTCGCACAGGATGCGCACGGATTCGGCGCCGTCCTGCATGGTGCGCTCGAAATGCGGAATGCCGCCCACCACGTCCACACCCATGTCCAGCGCCCGCTTCAGGTTGTCGAGCGCGCCGGGCGCGCGCAGCACGCCGTCCTGCGGGAAAGCCACCAGCTGCAGGTCGAGGTAGGGCTTGACGCGCTCGCGCACGTGCAGCAGCGCCTCCACGGCCAGCAGGCGCGGGTCGCACACGTCCACGTGTGAACGGATGGCGAGCAGGCCGCGCGCCACTGCCCAGTCGCAATAGGCCAGGGCGCGCTCCACCAGCGCTTCCTGCGTGAGCAGCGGTTTCAGTTCGCCCCAGAGCGCGATGCCTTCGAGCAGCGTGCCCGACTGGTTCACGCGCGGCAGGCCATAGGACAGCGTGGAGTCCATGTGGAAGTGGGCGTCCACGAAGGGCGGCGACACGAGCTGGCCGGCCGCGTCGATGGTCTGGCCGGCCTCGGCCTTCAGCGCCGGTTCCAGCGCCGCGATGCGGCCGCCGGCGATGCCGATATCGATGTCCTGGCGGCCGTCGGGCAGCGAGCAGTGTCTAAGGATCAGATCGAACATGCGGGTTCCTTGCGGAAGGTTTCAGTGGTTCATGGTAATGCGTGTCACCCCGGTTGTATGAAAACGGCGCCCACACGCGGGTTCGCACGCAGCCGGCCCTGCCGGTCCGTAGCGACGCTTCCTTGAGGGGAAAGCGCGCGGCGCTTGGGGGGCGTCTTCCCTACCGCTCGCCCTTGCGGTAGGGCTTCATCAGCGCCTGGGGATAGGCGGCGCGGCGAGCCATGACCACCAGCGCCAGGATGGACAGAACGTATGGCAGCATCAGGTATACCTGATAGGGCAATTCGGGCAGGCCCGGCAGCGCCGCGCCGCCCTGCTGCAGCCGGAGCTGGAGCGCGTCGAAAAAGGCGAAGATCAGGGCGCCCGCGAGCGCCTTGCCGGGCCGCCACGAGGCAAAGACCACCAGCGCCACGCAGACCCAGCCGCGGCCGTTGACCATGTTGAAGAAGAACGCGTTGAAGGCCGCCAGCGTCAGGAAGCTGCCCGCCACGCCCATCAGGGCGGAGCCTGCCACGATGGCGCCCATGCGCAACCGCGTGACCGACAGGCCCTGGCCTTCGGCGGCGGCGGGGTTCTCGCCCACCATGCGGATCGCCAGGCCGACCGGCGTGCGGTTCAGCACCCAGGCCAGGACGGGCACGGCGGCCAGCGCCAGCAGCGTCATGGGTGTCTGCCCGGCCAGCACGGGCCCGACCAGCGGGATGCCGGCCAGGAACTTCATTTCGGCGAAGGGCGTGATGGTGGGCGGGGTGTTCAAGCTGGGGAAGGTGACACGGTAGGCGAAGTAGCTCAGGCTGGTGGCCAGCATGGTGACGCCCAGGCCCGAGACGTGCTGCGACAGGCCGAGGGGCACCGTCAGCACCGCATGCAGCAGGCCGAATGCGGCGCCGGCCAGCGCGGCCGCCAGCACGCCCGCGTACAGCGGCGCTCCCAGGTACACCACCAGCCAGCCGGTGAAGGCGCCCGCGGCCATGATGCCCTCGATGCCCAGGTTGAGCACGCCGGCGCGCTCGCACAGCAGCACGCCCAGCGTGCCCAGGATCAGGGGCGTGGCCAGGCGCAGCACGGCAATCCAGAAAGCCGCCGAACTCAGCAGATCCATCCATTCCATTGCGGTTTCCTCAGGCGGGGTTGCGGCGCAGGCGGTATTGCGCGAACAGCGTGGCCACCAGCATGGCCAGCAGCGACGTCGCCACAATGACGTCGGCGATGTAATTGGGCACCGCGATGGCGCGGCTCATGCTGTCCGCGCCCACCAGCATGCCGGCCACGAAGACGCTGGCGAGCACCACGCCCAGCGGATGCAGGCCCGCCAGCATGGCCACCACCACGCCGGTGTAGCCATAGCCGGGCGACATGTCCAGCGTGACGTAGCCGGTGCGCCCGGCCACCTCGATGGCGCCGGCCAGGCCGGCCAGCGCGCCCGACAGCACGGCGGTGCCCAGCATGACGCGGTTGACCGGCAGGCCCAGGAAGCGCGCGGCGTGGGCATTGGCACCCACCGCCCGCATCTGGAAGCCGAACACGGTGTAGCGGTTGAGCAGCCACAGGCCCGCCGCCAGGCCGGCGGCCCAGAGCAGGCCGGTGTGGGCGCGCGTGCGCGCGATCAGCTTGCCCAGTTCCAGATCGCCGTTGAGCGCCACCGATTGCGGCCAGCCCATGGCCATGGGGTCTTTCATGGGGCCGTCCAGCATCATCGAAACGAAGAGCAGCACGATGAAGTTGCCCAGCAGCGTGGTCACCACCTCGTCCACGCCCAGCCGGGTCTTGAGCAGCGCGGGAACCAGCAGCAGCAGCGCGCCCGCCAGCGCGGCGGCCAGCATCATGCCGGCAAAAAGCACGGGCACGGGCAGGTCGAAGCCCGTGCCGCCGTGCAGGCCGCCCACGGCCACGGCCGCCAGCGCGCCCAGGTAGAGCTGGCCTTCGGCGCCGATGTTGTAGAAGCGGGCGCGGAACGCCACCGCACAGGCCAGGCCCGTGAGCATCAGCGGCGTGGCGCGCGTCAGCGTTTCCGACAGCGCGAAGCGCGAACCGAACGCGCCTTCGAAGAGCAGGGCGTAGGTTTTGCCCACGGGGGCGCCGGCCCACGCCACCAGCAGCGTGCAGATGGCCAGGGTGCAGAGAATGGCCGCCACCGGGGCCAGCGCCAGCGCGAGGCGGCTGGGCTCGGCGCGGCGTTCCAGGATGAATTTCATGCGGGGTCGTTCCAGGTGTTTGGGGCGCGCGCGCTTCAGGCGGCGGTGCCCGTCATGGCCAGGCCCACGGTGGCGGGCGTCCATTCGGCCACGGGTTTCACGGCCACCAGCCTGCCGCCGCACAGCACGGCGATGCGGTCGGCCAGGGCGAAGATTTCTTCCAGGTCTTCCGAGATCAGCAACACGCCGGCGCCGCGCCGGCGCGCCGCGAGCAGTTGCTCGCGCACGTAGGCCACCGCGCCGATGTCCAGGCCCCAGGTGGGCTGGTCGGCCACGATGAAGCGCGGTTCGCGCGCCAGCGTGCGGCCCAGGATCAGCTTCTGCATGTTGCCGCCGGACAGGCTGCGCGTGCGCACGTCCAGCGAGGCGGCGCGCACGTCGAACCGGGTGGCCAGGGCTTGCGCATGGGCGCGGCCGGCCCGCGCGCGGATCAGGCCCCAGCGCGCGAAGCGCCGGTCGCGCAGGTCTTCGACGATGGCGTTTTCCCACAGGGGACTGTCGCCGATCACGCCTTCGCCGTGGCGGTCCTCGGGAATGCGGCCCACCCGGGCCGCGGT
>NZ_LHSJ01000054.1:0-18232 GCF_001270295.1 Achromobacter sp. DMS1
GGACGGGCGCGGCGCGTCGAGCAGGGCGGCGAGCGTGTGCACCAGGTCGCTGCGCAGCGAGCAGCAGACGCAGCCGTTGGACAGCAGGGCCATGGGCACGCCGTCGCTTTCGTTGGCCACAATGGCGCCGTCCACGCCGATCTCGCCCGCTTCGTTGACGATCACGCCCGTGTCGGCCGCGGCCGGGTCGCGCAGGAAATCCACCAGCAGCGTGGTCTTGCCGCTGCCCAGGAAGCCGCAGAGCAGGAACAGGTCAATGGCCATCTTGCGGCGGGCTCCCGGCCCCGGGCGGCGTTTCGCCGTCCCAGCTCTGGCTGACCATGGCGCGCACGTCGGCCAGCAGCTGGGCCGTGTCGTACACCACGCCCTGCTTGATGGTCGTCCGCAGGCAGCGCTGCCATTCGACCTGCGCCGTGTCATCATTCAGGCGCATGGCGCCGGTGCCGTACAGCAGCTTGAAGTCGGCCAGCGGGTTCTGGTCGTGGATGAGCAGGTCGGCGTCCTTGCCCACGTCGATGGAGCCGGTCTGTTCGCCGATGCCGAGCAGGTCCGCGCTTTGCGAGGTGGCGGCGCGCAGCACCTCGAGGGGATGGAAGCCCGCTTCCTGCAGCAGCTCCAGTTCGCGGATGAAGCCGAAGCCGTAGATCTGGAAGATGAAGCCCGAATCCGAGCCCGCGCATACGCGACCGCCCAGGTTCTTGTATTCGTTGACGAACTGCATCCAGAGCCGGTAGTTCTGTTTCCATTCGATTTCGTTGGACGTGCTCCACCGGTACCAATACGCGCCGTGGCCGCCGCGCTGCGGCTGGAAGTATTTCCAGACGGCCTTCCAGGTGTAGGCGTCGTGCCAGTCGGCGCGGCGCGCGCGCATCAGGTCGCGGTTGGCGTCGTAGATGTTGAAGGTGGGCACGAAGGTGTGGCCCAGCTCCAGGAACGCGTCCATGACCTCACGCCATTTGGCCGAGCCGGGCTGCGCGGCCTGCAGAAAGGTCTGTCCGGCGACCGCGAAGCGGTAGTACTCGTCGCTGTAGTTGTAGTCGGTGGGAAACGACTGCACCACGCGGTCTTCGAAGAGCGCCTCGGGCAGGCCGTAGTAGTGCTCGGAGCTGGTCAGCCCCCAGCGCGCCGACTTCAGCGCGTTCACCCGCGTGACGGCCATCTGGGCATGGTGGCAGCCCGAGCGCAGGCCGACCTTGGCGGCCTCGTCCAGCGCGGCCTGCATGATGGCCGGCGGCGCGCCGAAGAACTTGATGCCGTCCGCGCCGCGCGCCTTCAGCCGCCGCACCCATTCACGGCCCTGCTCGGGGGTGTGGATGGTCTTGACGCGGTCGTTGACGGCCGGGAACACTGAATGCACGACCATGCGCGGCGCGGCGATTTCGTTGGCCGCGGACATCTCGCGCTGGCGCAGCGTCCAGCCCAGGCCGCCGATGGCGCCCATTTCGCGCACCGTGGTCACGCCGTGGGCCAGCCACAGCTTGTAGATGTAGTCGGCCGGCGGCACGATGCCGCTCATGGCGTGATAGGGCGTGCCGATGTGGGCGTGGGCGTCCACGAAGCCCGGCGTGACGAATCTGTCGTGGCAGTCGATCTCGTGCTCGCCCGGCGCGGGCCGGCGCCGGGGGTCGATGGGCTTGTGCGGCGTGCCCACGTTGACCAGCGCGGCGATGCGCCCATTCTCGACCACGATGTCCACCGGCCCCCAGGGGGGGGGCGCCGGTGCCGTCGATGATGGTCGCGCCGCGCAGCACCAGCCGCCCGAACGGGCCCTGGCCGCGGTCGCGCGGGGCGGGATCGGAGGGCGGGTGCCAGCCCTTGGCCGCGTTGACGTCGCGCGATTCCTCGCCGACCTCGCTATCCTGGAAATTGTCGCTCATGGTGTCGGTTCTCCGTGGCGCTGCCGCGCCCCCGTTCAGAGGCCCAGCGCGTTGTGTTCGATGACGCCCGCCTTCATGACGAGAGGAATATGCTCGCCCTGGCCCAGCAGGCACGACAGGTCGCGGTACGGGTTGCCGTCCACCAGCAGGATGTCGGCCTCGGCGCCGGCCTGCACGCGTCCGAGCTGCCCGGTCTGGTTCAGCACTTCGGCCGCGGTGGTGGTGGCGCTCTGGATGATTTCCTGCGCGCTCAGCACTTCGGCCCGGATGCGGAATTCGTCGCTCTGCAGGCGCTGCGACGGGCCGAGCAGATCGGAGCCGAAGCCCATCTTGACGCCGGCCTTCTTGTAGATCTCCAGCGAGTGCAGCCCCGCGGTGCGCACGGTGGCGATCTTGGCCACCGAGTCCGGCGGCAGTCCGTACTCGGCGCCCTCGTTGGCCAGGGCTTCGTAAGTGACCAGGGTGGGGACGACGTAGGCGCCTTTTTCGGCCATGAAGCGCGCCACGCGCTCGTCGACCAGGTTGCCGTGCTCGATGGTGCGCACGCCGTTGCGCACCGCGCGCTCGATGGCGTCGGCGGTGTAGGAGTGAGCCATGACGTAGGTCTGGCGGCCCGCCGCCTCTTGCACGATGACGCGGATCTCGTCTTCCGAGTAGCCGAAGGAGGCGATAGGGTCGGTGGGCGAGGCCACGCCGCCGGAAGCCATCATCTTGATCTGGTCGGCGCCCATCTGCAGTTCCTGGCGCACCGCCTTGCGCACGTCGTCGATGCCGTCGGCCACGCGGCCGATGTCGCCCGCGCGGAAGCAGCAGCCGCAGAAGCTCATGGGGCGCAGGTGGTCGGAGCGGGGGCGCGGATCGCCGTGGCCGCCCGTCTGGCTGATGGCGCGGCCGGAGATGAAAAGGCGCGGCCCCTTGACCGTGCCTTCGTTCACGGCGCATTTCAGGCCCCAGCCCGCGCCGCCGGCGTCGCGGATGGTGGTGAAGCCCCGCCGCAGCATGGCGGCCATGATGGGCACGGCGCGCATCATCACCAGGGCGTCGGGCAGCACGCCCTGGGTGCTCAGGTTGAGCTGCGTGGCCATGACGTGCGCATGCAGGTCGATCAGCCCGGGCATGAGCGTGCGCCCGCCCGCGTCGATCACCCGCGCGCTCGAGGACGAGAGGGGCTTGTCGGAGACTTCCTTGATCTTGCCGTCTTCGACCAGCACGTGATGGCCTTCCAGCAGGTCGGCCTGCAGCGGGTCGAGCAGGTTGGCGTTCTTGAAGAGCACAGCGGACATGGGAATTCCTCGTAGAAGCGCCGGCGTCAGGACGCCATGGTCTTGACGTAGCGGCGGTGGATCAGCCAGTTCGAAATCAGGGCAATGACGAGCGTGCCGCACACCAGCACCACGGCCAGCGCCGCGCCGAAGGGCCAGTTGGACGCCTTGGTGATCTGGTCGTAGAGCGCCGGCGCCATCATGGTGAGCCCGGAACCGCCCAGGAGCACGGGCGTGGCGTAGGCGTTCATGCACAGGATGAACACCAGCATGGTGCCGGCGGCCACGCCGGGCGCGGCGATGGGCAGCACGATGCGGCGGAAGGTGGTGAAGAAGCTGGCGCCCACGTTGCGCGCGGCTTCCTCCACCGACAGGTCCATGCCTTCGAGCACGCTCTGCAGGGTGAGGATCAGGTAGGGCATGACCACGGCCGTGGTGCCGATGACCACCGCCGCCGGCGTGTACATAAGGGCGACGGGCTTGTCGATCAGGCCCAGGCCCTGGAGCACCGCGTTGACCACGCCCGCATTGCCCAGCGCCACCATCCAGCCGGCCGCCCGCACCACGTTGCCCACCATCAGCGGGAAGACCAGCAGGATCACGAACAGGCTCTTGTAGCGGCTCTGCGTGCGCGCCAGGAAATACGCTACGGGGAATCCCAGCACCAGCGCCAGCACCGTGCACAGCGCCGCGATCCACAGCGTGGTCAGGAAGATGTCGCGGTAGTACGGGTCGCCGAAGAACTTGGCGTAGTTCTCGAAGGTAAAGGCCGTCTGCATCAGCTCGGCCGGGTCGAAGTGGTTGAAGCTGTAGCGGGCCAGCTGCAGGATGGGAACCATGATGATGATGAGCACCACCAGCGATGCGGGAAACGCCAGTCCCGCTCCCAGCCAGCGGGAGCCGCGGCCGTTTTGGCTCGAGGTTTGCATGCCCGGCTCCTATTGCGTGAAGGCCACGCAATCCGCCGGCTCGAAGCAGGCGTAGACGCGCTCGCCGGGCGCGGGCGCCGCCGAGCGCTCGCCGCCGTTGACGATCTGGCTGACGAGGCGGTCGCCGCCGTCGAGCCGCACCCGCACTTCCAGCACGGACCCGAGATAGAGCGACGATTCCACCACGCCGGCCAGGGCGTTCGCGCCGGCCGGCTGCGCCTGCAGCCTGACGCGCTCGGGCCGCACGCCCAGGTGCGTGGCCTGCGCGCCGTCCGCCGCGGCGATGCGCTGCCCGGCGGCGGTTTCGAACACGCTGTGCGCGTTGCCGCGTCCCTTGAACACGTTCATCTTGCCCAGGAAGTCGGCCACGAACAGGTTGGCGGGGCGTTCGTACAGCGTGTCCGGCGAGCCCACCTGCTGCACGATGCCGTCGTTCATGATGGCCATGCGGTCGGCGATGGCCAGCGCCTCTTCCTGGTCGTGGGTGACGAAGATAGTGGTCAGGCCGAGCCGCTGCTGCAGCGCGCGGATTTCCTCGCGCACTTCGACGCGCAGCTTGGCGTCCAGGTTGGACAGCGGCTCGTCCAGCAGGAATACCTTGGGCTCGATGGCCAGGGCGCGCGCGATGGCCACGCGCTGCTGCTGGCCGCCCGAAAGCTGGCGCGGGTAGCGGTCGCGCAGCTCGGTCATGCGCACCATGTCGAGCACGCGGCGGATCTTGCCGTCGCGTTCCGCCCTGGGCACCTTGTGCATCTCCAGGCCGAACGCCACGTTCTCGGCCACGGTCATGTGCGGGAACAGGGCATAGCGCTGGAACACCATGCCGGTGTCGCGCTTGTGCACGGGCAGGCGGGTGACGTCGGTGTCGCCGATGAGGATGCGCCCGGAAGTGGGTGCGATGAACCCGGCGATCATGCGCAGCGTGGTGGTCTTGCCGCAGCCGCTGGGACCGAGGAAGGTGACCAGCTCGCCTTCGGCGATGTCCAGCGTGAAGTCGGACACGGCGACCGACGCGCCGAATTGCTTGCGGAGGTTTTCGATGCAGACTTTGGCCATGACTTCCTATACCACCTGACTCAGTTTTACGTAGCGGTCGGTCACCAGCATGATGAGACCCAGCAGCAGGATCTGGACCGACGCCACCGAGGCGATGGTCGGGTCGAGATTGAACTCCAGGTACTGCATGATGGCGATGGGCAGCGTGGTGCGGCCCGGCCCGGCGAGCGAGAGCGACAGCTCCAGGTTCTCGAAAGACACGACGAAGCTGAAGAGCGCGGCGGCCACGATGGAGGGGCGCAGCATGGGCAGGGTGACGCGCATGAACGCCACCGGCGCGCTGGCGCCCAGGTTGCGGGCGGCCTCTTCGATCGAGCCGTCCAGCCCTTCCATGCCGGCCATGACCAGCCGCACGGTCCAGGGAATGGTGAGGCAGATGTGCGCGATGACCAGTCCGCCGAACGTGCCCACGATGTCCTGGTCGAGCGCGTTCTCGGCGCGCAGGTAGAACAGGTAGATGCCCACGCCCGCCACGATGCCGGGAATCAGCAGCGGCGAGAGCAGCAGCGTGTTCACGCCCTTGCTGCCCAGGAAGCGGTAGCGGGCAATGCCGACGGCGGCCAGCACGCCCATGGCCACGCCGACGACGGCGGCCAGCAGCGCCACCTGCAGGCTGAAGACGAAGCCGTTGGCGAAGGCGGGGTTGTCCCAAGCCCTCACGTACCAGGACAGGGTGTATCCCGATGGCGGGAAATACAGGATGGCGTCCTTGAAGAAGCTCAGCCACACCACGAGGATGATCGGGCAGAGCATGAAGCCGTACATGAGAACCACGAAGACGCGATGCAGCCAGGTGGCCCATGGAATCCGGGGCGCGCGGCGCGCGTGTCCGGCCATGGCGGACGAATCGATCGGGGACGTGTTATCCAAGACGTGGATTCCTTGAGTGCGAGTGCCGGCTCGGGGTTCGGGCTCCTCCGGTTACGACTCTGCGGTCTTTGCGGTTAGGGACGGTCTGAACAATCAGCCAGCCGACCCAAATTCATCACTGCTTGTCGCCTGATTTCAGAAAATCAGAAAAAAACGTCCAAAATCCCGATTTTCCGTCGTGTTTTCGCTCAAAAGAGCCCGTTTCCGGGCCTTTTGATGTCCTATGGGCGCACCTCTGCCATCAAATGTCGTCGCGCCATCCACAGATTGCTCAACGTGAACAGCGTCAGCAACTGCGCGGTGTTTTTCGCCAGCCCCCGATACCTCACCTTCGTGTAGCCGAACTGCCGTTTGATCACCCGAAACGGGTGCTCCACCTTGGCCCGCAGGCTGGCCTTGGTGTGTTCATAGGCGTCTTGCAAGGATTGCACCGTCTTGCTCAACTTCTTGCGCAGGCTCGGGCGCAACGCAATATGCCACTGCACATCGCGCCCCTGGTGTTCTTCGCGCTTGCCCACACCTTGATAGCCCGCATCACCCAAGACCAGTTCTTCCTCCCCGTGCAGCAGCCCATCGACCTGCGTCACATCCGCCACGTTGGCCGCCGTACCCACCACCGAATGCACCAAGCCCGTATGCAGATCGACCCCGATGTGCGCCTTCATGCCGAAGAAGTAGTTATTGCCTTTCTTGGTCTGGTGCATCTCGGGGTCCCGCGCGCCCTGGGCGTTCTTCGTCGAGCTGGGCGCATCGATGATCGTCGCGTCCACAATCGTTCCCCGGCGCACCATCAGCCCATAGTCTTGCAGCAGCAGGTTCACGCCTTCGAACATTTCTTCGGCAATGTTGTGCTTCTCAAGCAGGTGACGAAAGTTCAGGATCGTCGTCTCGTCCGGCGCACGACCACCGGGCAGCTTGGCGAACTGGCGCATCGAAAAACTGTCGTACAACGCCTCTTCCATCGCTGGGTCGCTCAGGTTGAACCATTGCTGCATGAAGTGAATCCGCAGCATCGTCTCAATGGGATACGGCTGGCGACCCACCTTGCCTTCTTGCGGGTAGTGCTTGGCAATCTCACCGGCCAGGTAATCCCACGGCACCGTGCGATCCATCTCGTTCAAGAACTTCTCACGGCGTGTCTTCTTGCGCTTACCGGCAAATTCCGCTTCAGAAAAACTCAGTTGGCTCATGATGAACAGACTCGAGAGGGCGTGACAGACGAAGTTTACCGTTGGGCGGGGGAATTGTTCAGACCATCCTTAACCAGAGAATATTGACGGGTTGCGCCTTCGAGGAACTAGGGATAACCCAAGACGGCGGGGTGTCAGCGGGTAATCCCCGAGCCGGGGCATCCCTCGGTGAACCTGCCCGTAACCAGGGCCGCACGGCGGTTGCACCCTGGAAGAGATCGAGGTGTCGCCCGCAGCCGCGCGGAAGCGGACGCGGGGGTGGGAATGAAAGCCGTGCTCATTCCCATGCGGCGGGAAACCGTCGCGCGCAGGCGGCGTTCAGGACAGCGGACGGCGCGGAACCGCGGCCAGCGTCTCCAGGTTCAGGCCGCAGGCGCGGGCGCGCTCGGCCAGGGTCTCGCTGTGTTTCAGGGCGCGCTGGCTTTCGCAGAGCAGCACGTCCAACTGCTCTTCGGCGGTGCAGGCCATATGCCAGGCATGTTCGGAGAACTGCGCGGCAAAGGATTCGCAGCAGGGCCGGCACAGGGCCGCGTTGTTCTTTTCGAGCAGCAGCGCGCCCTGCGCGAGCGTGGCGTGGCAAAAAATACAGGCGAGGGCGTGGTTCATGCCTGGCGGATGGGTGGAAGAATGGGCCCGGCGCGGGCCGGGAGCGTGCCTGGAGAACGGCGCGCGCGCCGGCACTCTTAAGCCATCCGCCAGCAGGAACCGCCCGGGCGCGGCGATCCGGGTGACGATTCAGGTGACATTGAAGCCGCCCGGGCCCGACTGGCCCAGCAGCTCGCGCGCGCACTGCACGGCTTCCTCGGCCGTCGCCACCACCAGGAACGGCATGCCGAAGGCGCGCGACATTTTCTCGCCCCGCTGCCGGGTCTTTTCCCGCGCCTGCGGATTGCGCTCGACGCCCACGAAGGCGCGGCAGCGCGCCCGCAGCCGGGGCATGTTCTCCGTCTGCCATGCCACCATGGCCTTGCGGTCTTCCTGGGCCATGTCCTGCTGCAGGTTGGGCACCACGAGTACGAAGGAGCAGGGGTTGTCCACCAGCATTTCCATTTCCCGTATCCAGCCCTGCGCGTAGCCCCCGGGCCGCCCGCCGCGGGCGGTGACAATGGGAAACCGGGACAGGTCGTGGAAAACGAAGTCTTCGGGGTTCATTCGAACTCTCCTCGCATGGGCGGGTCGGCCTGGCGCCTGCGGCAACCGCAGTCGCCGTAGAGCACCAGGCTGTAGGATTGAAGGGCGAAACCGCTGCGCCGCGCGATGCGGCGCAGCAATGCATCCAGACCGGGGTCGCTGGCTTCCAGGATCCGGCCGCAATGGGTGCAGACCAGATGGTCGTGGCGCTCGCCGTCGTTCAGTTCGTACACGGTGGTGTGCACGTCCAGCGCGGTGCGGCGCAGAAGGCCCGCTTCCTCGAGCTGGGCCAGCACGCGGTAGACGGTGGCCAGTCCGATGTTGCTGCGGTCGGCTACGAGGGTGCGGTACACGTCGGCCGCGCTCATGTGCCTGTCCGGATGCTGGTGAAAGACATCCAGGATTTTCAGGCGGGGCAGGGTGGCCTTGACGCCGGCCTCGCGCAAGCGGCTGTAGTCCATGGGGTTCTCCGGCCGGGCGGCATGACGGTGCCCGGCTGATGAGAATGATGTACATTTTCAAAAGCCGTCGCTTGCGAAAACCCGACAACCAATAGCTCAAACCTGCCAACCATGCTCGATGTGGCCATTGCGCCCGCCGGCCAGGGGGAATTGCTCACTCCCTTCAGCGTCCGCGGCCGCCGCGAAACCAAAGGCATAGACGTGCCCTCCCATGCGCACGAGGACGGCATGCTCGTGCTCGTGCACGAGGGTCTGGTCATGGTGCAGGCCGAGGGCGAAGTCTGGACGGCGGTGCCCCGCAGCCTCGGCTGGGTGCCGCCCCGCCTGCAGCATGGCGCGCGCTGGTTCGGCCAGGCCCGCGGCTCGTTTCTGTACGTGCGTCCCGACGTCTGCGGCCGGCTGCCGGCACAGTGCTGCTCCTGGTCCTCGACGCCGCTCATCGACGCGCTGATGCAGCGCTTCACGCAGAGCGCGCCGGGCGAGCTGTCGCCGGCCTATCTGGCGCAACTGTTCGAGGTGCTGCTCGAGGAAATCCGCCAGCGCGAACACGCCCCGCTGCGGCTGCCCATGCCGGACGACGGGCGCCTGCGCGACCTGGCCCACACCATCATGGGCGCGCCGGACGATCCGGCCGGCATCGACGAGTGGGCCCAGCGGCTGAACATGTCTTCGCGCACGCTGATGCGGCGCTTCCGCCAGGAAACCGGCATGACGTTCGGGCGATGGCGTCAGCAGGCCCGCCTGCTGCGGGCGCTGGAGATGCTGTGCCGGGGCGGTTCCGTCACCGAGGCCGCGCTGTCGGTGGGCTACGAGAGCACCAGCGCCTTCATCGGCAGCTTCCGCGCCGCGTTCGGCGTCACGCCGACGCGCTACCTGGCCGGCCGCGGCTGACCGTCTTCAGGCGGCCGCGGGCTGGTCGGGGTGCAGCGGCCCTTCGGGATCGTTCTCCGCATCCGGGCGGGGCGGCACGGGCGCCAGGCCGAGACGGGCGCGCAGGCGCTGGCAGTCCGGATTCGGCGAGCCGTCCGGCTGCCAGATCTCGAATTCCCGGCAGGGCGACGGACGGTCTTCGTAGATGGCGCAGTGAATGCCCGGGCGGCCCAGTTCGCCGCGCAGGGCCACGCAGCGGCCGCCGCCCTGCTCGGTGCCTTTCATGCACGCGCGCAGCGGGCTCATCTGGGTGACCAGCTCCACGGGCACGCGCCCGCCGTTTTCTCCCGCCAGTTCGCCGCAATAGAACGACACGCGGAAGTGCGCGCAACAGGCGCCACAGTTCAGGCAGGGGTTGGCGGCGGGGTCGTCGCCGGCCAGGGTGGCGGGCGACACGAGGGTCAGGGCAACGGTCTCTAGGGACATGGCGGGAAATCCGGGCCGGCGAAGGACGCAAAACGGGCTTGCCGCGCGGCAAGCCCGTGTGGCCGGGAATCTGCCCGGCGTAACGCTAATTTAAAGGAATTCCGCGCCGGCGCTCCAGGGTTTTTTCCGGCGCGCGGCCGGCCTTTGGCGGGCATGCAACACGGCGGAGGGAACGCGGCGCCGGGCTGCGGTAGCATCGGACTCCGCCTCTTTCACTGCAGGAGTTACCGATGCCCGCCGCCATCGCCCACGCCGACGGACTGCGCCGCTGCCACTGGGTGGACGCGTCGCCCGAATATATGGCCTACCACGATGCCGAATGGGGTGTGCCTCGTGGCGACGACCAGGGGCTGTTCGAGCAGCTCTGCCTGGAAGGATTCCAGTCGGGCCTGAGCTGGCGCACCATACTCATGAAGCGCGAGGCTTTCCGGCGCGCATTCTCCGGCTTCGATCCGGCGCGCGTGGCGCGCTACGGCGAGCGGGAAGTGCAGGCGCTGCTGGCCGATGCCGGCATCGTGCGCCACCGCGGCAAGATCGAGGCGGTGGTCAACAATGCCAGGCGGGCGCTGGAAATGCAGGAGCGCGAAGGATCGCTGGGAGCGTTCTTCTGGGGCCACGAGGCGCCGGCCGGCTCGCCTTCCACCTACGGCGCCTCGACCTCGCCGCAATCGGAGGCGCTTTCCCGGGCGCTGAAAAAACTGGGCTGGAAGTTCGTGGGCCCCACGACCGTGTATGCCTTCATGCAGTCGGTCGGCATGGTGAACGACCACAGCCC
Organism: Achromobacter sp. DMS1; assembly: GCF_001270295.1. Taxonomy (NCBI): domain Bacteria; kingdom Pseudomonadati; phylum Pseudomonadota; class Betaproteobacteria; order Burkholderiales; family Alcaligenaceae; genus Achromobacter; species Achromobacter sp. DMS1. The sequence continues at coordinate 10,908 of NZ_LHSJ01000054.1, forward strand.
CGATTGCCACTGCCATGCGCGCTGCGAGCGCGCCCGGCGAGCATTCGCCCGCCCGCGCTGACCGGCCGGAGTGACGCGCCCTAGGCGGACGGCGCCCGCCCGGGCAGGCAGTAGCGGCCTTCCCGGTACGCCCAGCTCGGCCAGAGCGCGTGCGCCAGCGCCTCGCGGGCCAGTTCGCGGTCGAGTTCGGCGGCGTCGTAGGTTTCGGGCGCGCAATAGCGGAATTGCACGGCCGGCCGGTTGGGCGCGAGCACCAGCAGGTCCGATCCCTTGAGATACCCGTAGGTGCTGTCGTACTGCATGATGGCGCGGTCGGGCGTGCTGCGGGTGAGATCGTGGCCGATCATGGGGTGCTCGGTGTCCACGCCGATGAGCGACAGCAGCGTGGGCGGCAGGTCGATCTGGCTGACGAGGCGGTCGTCGGCGCGCGGCTCGATGCCTCCGCCCAGCACCACGGCCGGAATGTGGAAGTGCCGCACCGGCACCAGGCTGGCGCCGAAGACCCGCGAGTCGTGGTCGGCCGCGATCAGGAATACCGTGTTTTCCCAGTAAGGCGAGGCCTTGGCCTGCTCGAAGAAGCGTCCCAGCGCCCAATCGGCGTAGCGCACGGTGTTTTCCACCGTGGCGGGATTGCCTTCGGTCTGGATGCGCCCGGCCGGATACTCCCAGGGCGTATGGTTGGACACGCTGAAGGCCAGTGTGAAGGTGGGCTGCTCGCCGTCGGCGCTCAGGCGGCGGTGCAGCTCGTTGAACATGTCTTCGTCGCTGGCGCCCCAGGTGCCGACGAATACGGGGTTGTCGAAATCGGCGCGCTCGATGATCTGGTTGAAGCCGTTGCCGAGGAAGAAGCCCTTCATGTTGTCGAAGTGCGCCTCGCCGCCGTAGATGAAGCGCGAATGGTAGCCGTGGCGCCCGAGCAGATCGGCCAGCGAGAAAAAGCCCCGCTGCGAGCGCGGCAGCTTCAGCACGGCTTGCGCGGGGGTGGGCAGGAACCCGGTGGTGACGGCCTCCAGGCCGCGCACCGAGCGGGTGCCCGTGGCGTAGCAGCGCGTCAGGGACCAGGCCTCGCGCGCCAGCGCGTCCAGTTCGGGCGTCAGGCCCATACCGCCCAGCGCGGCGCTGTACTGCGCGCCCAGGCTCTCTTCGAGAATGATGACCAGGTTGAGCGGGCGGCGGGTGCGGCGCGTAGCCGGCTGCGCGTGCAGGCTGGGGTAGTCGGGATGGGCCGGCGGACGGGGCAGCCCGGCCTGCGCCAGGACGCGCTCGTGCATTTCGGGTTCGTCCATGCCGCCGTACACATCGGAGGCCGATTTCTCGTTCTTCATGCTGTAGATGGCATAGCTCACGCTGTACAGCGAATTGAGCGCCAGCGTGTTCAGCATGCCGTCACCGCAGTAGGCCACGGAAGACGGGTTGATGGGGCGGTGGCCCAGCGTGCCGCGGATGGACAGGATGACCACGGCCAGGATGGCGAGGCTGGCCAGCGGCATCTGCCACCAGGACAGCGGCGCGTCGGGCCGCGGTGGCCAGAAAATCGCGTAGCCGGCCCAGGCGAGGAGCGCGACCGCCGCCAGTCCGCCCAGCAGCGCCGTCTTGTAGCCGCGCCACAGCATGGTGGACACTTCGCGCGGATGTTTCAGATACTCCACGAACAGCCGGTTGGGCCGGGTGTCGTATTCGAGGATGAACGCCGGCGAGGCGATCTCCAGGAAGGCCAGCAGGACGAAGGCGAACAGATACCAGCCGCTGGCGATGGCGGCGGCCAGGGGATAGTGGCCGAGCCAGGGCGAGAGCACGGCGGGCGCGGCGGCCAGCACGGCGATCTGGTGGGCGTCGATGCGCAGCCCGCCCAGCATGAGCGGAACCAGGCCGCCGGCATTGCGCATGCGCTCGCGCTGCCAGAGCGCAAGCGCCAGGCGGCTCAAGGTCAGCAAGACGAAACTCGCCGCCACGAAAATCAGGGTTGAATGCCGCATCGGGCCTCCGGTTGGTGCTGCCTGGCGTTCTCGCGAACGCGTCCGTCTTGGGTGTCGCCGGGAAGGCGCAGCGTTTTCGGTTTGTAACGCCGGGGCGCTGCGCGGCCGCCCCGCCAGCCGCGCCCGCGCCTGGGGAGCGCGGGGCGGCGGCCCGGCACGGGGCTCCGGGAGGTGGAAAGATCCACACACATTATCCGGCCGGCAAGCTTAACCCGGCGCGCGGCCCGCGCTACCCTAGGGGGACGGAGCGCCGGGGACAATCGGCGCGAAAGAACCGCGTAGGATAACAAGCATGACGCGTACAAAAAAAGCAGCAATAGGAATCGTCAGTGTCCTCGTCGTGGTTTTGGCGGCGCTGGTCGTCGTGATCGCCACGTTCGACTGGAACCGGCTCAAGCCGACCATCAACGAGCGCGTCAGCGCCGCCATCGGGCGGCCCTTTGCCATCAACGGCGACCTTTCCGTCCAATGGACGCGCGAGCCCGACGAAGGCGGCTGGCGGGCGTGGGTGCCATGGCCGCACATTGCCGCCAACGATATCGTGGTGGGCAACGCGCCGTGGGCCAAGGCGCCCGCCTTCGCCTCGCTCGAGCGCGCGGAGTTCAGCGTGGCGCCCCTGCCGCTGCTGCGCCAGCGTCTGGCGATCCGCCGCATCCAGCTCACCGGGCCCGCCGCCGACCTGCAGCGGCTGGCCGACGGCCGCGCGAACTGGGTGTTCACCCTGCCCGAAACCGGCGAGCCTTCGCCGTGGGTGCTGGACATTAACGAGATCGGCTTCGACAAGGGCCGGGTGGCGCTGGTGGACGAGACGCTCAAGGCGGACCTGACCGTGCTGGTCGACCCGCTGGGCAAGCCCGTGCCTTTCGGCGACGTGGCCGGACAGGCTTTTGCCAGGGACGGGGAAAAGACGGAGGGCGCGAAGCAGGAGGAGCCGAAGCCGGAGGACGGGCAGGAGGATGACGGGAAGCCGAAGAACGCGAAGTCCGGGCCTGCGCCCGCGCCGCGCGATTACGTCTTCGGCTGGAAGGCGGAGGGCAAGTACAAGGGGATGCCCGTCAAGGGCGAAGGCAAGGTGGGCGGCATGCTGGCCCTGCAGGACGCCAGCCAGCCTTTTCCGGTGCAGGCCGATGTGACCGTGGGCGGAACCCGCGCCGCGGTGGTGGGCACGCTGACCGACCCGGTCAACCTCGGCGCCCTCGACCTGCGCCTGAAGCTCTCGGGCGCGTCCATGGCCCAGCTCTATCCGCTGACAGGCGTGACTCTGCCCGACACGCCGCCTTATTCCACCGACGGCCACCTGGTGGCGCGCTTGCGCGACCGGGGCGGCGCCGTGTTCGAATACCGCGGCTTTAACGGCCAGGTGGGCAACAGCGACCTGCACGGCGACGTGCGCTTCGCCCTGGGCCTGCCCCGGCCCAAGCTCAGCGGCACGTTCTCTTCGCGGCAATTGCGCATGGCCGATCTCGGCCCGCTCATCGGCGTGCCGTCGGGCAGGCAGACGGCCGCGCAGGAGAAGGACGCGCCCCGGCGTCCGCCGGGCGGCAAGGTGCTGCCCAACCAGGAATTCCGCACCGACCGCTGGCGCGACATGGACGCGGACGTGTCGCTGGAGGCCGGGCGCATCGTGCATGGCGGCAAACTGCCGCTGTCCGGCCTGTCGGCGCACCTGGTGCTGGACGACGGCAAGCTGGCGCTGGACCCCGTCGGCTTCGGCATGGCGGGCGGCGCCATCAACGGCACCGTGCGGCTGGACGGTTCGGGCAAGACCATGACCGGCCGCATGGATGTCCGGGCCCGCCGCCTGCGGCTCAAGCAGCTGTTTCCCGTCACCGAGTCCATGCAGAAGACCCTGGGCGAGATGAACGGCGACCTTGCGGTGAGCGGTGCGGGCAATTCGGTGGCGGCGCTGCTGGGCACGGCGAGCGGCGACGTGAAAATGCTCATCAATGACGGCGTCATCAGCCGCAGCCTGATGGAAATCGCCGGGCTGAACGTGGGCAACTACGTCGTGTCCAAGCTCTTCGGCGACGACGAGGTTCCCATCAATTGCGGCGCGGCCGACCTGCAGATGAAGAACGGCGTCATGACGCCCCGGGTATTCGTCTTCGACACGGAAAACGCGCTCATCAGCATCACCGGCAGCGCGGATTTCAAGAACGAGAAACTGGACCTGGACATCACGCCGGACAGCAAGGGCTTTCGCATCTTCTCGCTGCGTTCGCCGCTTTACGTGCGCGGCACCTTCGGCTCGCCGGACGTCGGCGTGCACGTGGGGCCGCTGGCGGCCCGGGGCGCGGGCATGGTGGCCCTGGGCGTGCTGCTCACGCCGGCGCCGGCCTGCTGGCCCTCATCGCGCCCAGCGCCAACGAGGAAAACGCCTGCGGCCCGCTGCTCAAGCAGATGCAGCAGCCGCCCAAGGCGCCGCCCGCGCGCGCCAGGTAGGCGGCCAGGCGGACACGGGTCAGGCCATCTTCCGCACGCGGCCCTCTGACTGGTCGTCCGCCACGCACACGGCGTCCCGGCCATGGCGCTTGGCGTAGTAGAGCGCCTGGTCCGCGCGGTCCAGGGTTTCGGCGAGCGTGGCGCCGTGCGTGGGGTAGTGGGCCACGCCCACCGACACGGTGAATGCCACCGGGATGTCCTGCGGCGCCGCCAGGCCGGCCAGCCGTCCAGCGCGCCGTCGCCCTCTTCGGCGGCCGTGCGCCACAGGTCCTGCTCGGTGTAGAGGCGCGGCTCGTCCTCCAGGCCGGCCAGCGCCATGACGGCCACGCCCAGCCAGTCCTCCCCGCGCCACCGGTAGGGGCGAGAGAGCAGGCTGAGGCGGGACGGCTTCACGGTTTTCATGTCCTACTGCGTGCGCTGGTCCACCGCCACCGCGCGGGTACGCGGATCGACGCGCACGGCGATGACCTTGCCCTCGGCGAAATCCGGAATGCGCACCGGCGAGATGTTGGCGTTGATTTCCGTCTCGAACGCCTCGCCCGCCGCGGGCGTGACGCGCAGGCGCAGCTTCACCACGAAATAGGTGTAGGCCCCCAGCCGCTTGCCGGTATCCGTGGCCTCCAGCACCAGGGCCGAGGCCGGATCGCCGGTGCGCCGCACCTGCTCGACCTGCGCGGCCGCCTCCTGGCGGCGCTGGACCTGCTTGCGGATGAACCAGAGGGCCACGCAGGCCTCGATCACCACGAACAGACCCAGCCCGATCGCCCACCACGCCCAAGTTGGCAAATCCATATGCTTGAATATTCCTTTCTTCTGTGTTGGAGGTTGGTGGCCGTCCATGCGCTGCCGCGCTCAGATCAGCGTAAAAAGGCCGCAGAGGGCCGACTTCAAGCCGATGGCTTCGGTTTCCAGCCCCTTGTTCTTATAATCCGCCGCCGCCACCTTGTACGAAACGCCGGACACGTTGCTGCTGATCACCGAAACGGAAGCGGTGGAAAGCGCCATGGCCAGGTTGGAGCGCCACAGCGCGGCATTGAAGACGCCCATGGTGCTCTGCGCCACCGTCAGGGTCAGCCCGAAGGGCGTGGCCTTGAGCCAGCTCGACGTGGACAGGTCCTTGACCTTCTTGCCCTGCAGGACCACGTCGACGTCGCTGGTGATGTTGATGGTCTGCGGCGCGTGGATGTCCATGCCCGAGGTTTCGGAAGTCAGCTTGACGTGGCCGTTCACCGTTTCCTCCAGCGATCCGGCCGACACCTTGCGCACCGAGTCCCCGGTCGCCACGGTCAGGATGCTGCCGTCCTTGATGGTGACGTTCGAAGCCTTGTTCACCGTGCGCAGCTCGCCGCCGTTCAAGGTTTCGTTGAAAAGGCCCGTCACCGTGCGGGTCTCGGTATTGTGCAGCGTTTCCTTGAACGGTCCCGTGATGTCGCGAGTCTCGCCCACGGCCTTGACCGTGGTGGTCAGGCCCTGGCCGTAGATCTCGGTGTTCATGCCGTTCTGCACCTCGGTCTTGCGCGAGGCCTTGACGGTGTAGTTTTCATGCCCCGTGACCGTCACGTCGCGGGTCTGGCCCACCGTCAGCAGGTCGGCGCCGGTGACGTGGATGCTGCGGTTGCCGCCCACGGTGGTGGCGTCGTGCACGCCGATGGCGGTCGTGCGGTTGCCGTCCGTGGTGTGCGTTTCGTGCAGCTCGACCTCGGTGCGGTAGTTGCGTTCCGCGTGCAGCCAGATCTCTTCCTGGCCGGGCTTGTCCTCGAACATGAAGGCATTGGCCGTGCGCGGCGTGCCGTCCTTGGAGCGGCTCAGGAAACCGCTCTGCGTGGCGTTGTCCGGCAGGTTCCAGGGCGGCATGTTGCCCGCGTTGTAGACGCGGCCGATGATGATGGGCCGGTCGGGATGCCCGCCGATGAAGTCCACGATGACTTCGTCGCCCACGCGCGGAAGCTGGATGCCGCCGAAGCCCCCGCCCGCCCACGGGCTGGAAACGCGCACCCAGCAGGAGCTGTTTTCGTTCTTCTGCCCATAGCGGTCCCAGTGGAACTGCACCTTCACGCGGCCGTAGCTGTCGGTCCAGATTTCCTCGCCCTGCTTGCCCACCACCCTGGCGGTCTGCGGGCCGTGCGTGTGGGGCATGGGCGTGACGCGCGGCGCGCGGAACTGCACGTTGGACGGCAGCACCGTGAAGTCCACGTCGAACAGGCTGGCGCCGCCCGCGCCGCTCGCGTAGCCGCCCTCGCGGATGCGGTAGCGCGCGCCCACCACCAGGTATTCGCGGTTTTCGCTCTGGCGCGGGTGGTTGCGCAAGGTAAACAGATAGCCGGGCGCGGCGCCGCGCACATTGCAAGCGCCGCTGACCTGCTCCTGGCGGCATTGCAGGTCTTCCAGGCGCACGCGCGTATAGCGCTCGGCATCCGCCGCGCTGGTGTAGCCCCCCTGCCATTCGTAGACTTCCAGGTCGCCGTTGTCGTAGGCGCCCGGATTGTTGCGCCGGGCTTCCAGCATGGCGCCCGGGGTCTTGAAATGATAGTCGTTGGTGACGAAAGCGCCCGGCGTGATCTCCTCCGACACCTCCCAACTGGAGATGTACTCCTCCTGAGGCACCGCCGCGCGGTCCGGCCCGTAGTAGGGAATGGTCTCGTAGCCGGGCAGCGGATCGTGCTGCGTGACGTCATCGGTGAGCACCAGCGTGTGCTTGCCGTTCTCGTGCTTGAACCAGTAGTAGATGCCTTCGTGCTCCATCAGGCGGCTGATGAAGGCGAAGTCGGTTTCCTGGTACTGCACGCAGTATTCCCAGTTGCGGTAGTTGTCGGCCAGCTTGACCTCGACCGGAAACTTGTAGTCGGACAGCACCTCCTGGATCACGTCCGGGGCCGACTTGTTCTGGAAGATCTTGTTGTCCGACGT
>NZ_LHSJ01000055.1:0-18112 GCF_001270295.1 Achromobacter sp. DMS1
TGACTTCGGGCAGGCCAAGGCGCGCATCGGGCAGGGCCACGCGGTAGTGCGCCGCCAGGCCACTTCCAGCCCGCCGCCCAGCGCCGCGCCGTGCAGCGCGGCCACCACGGGTTTGGGGCAGTTCTCGATGGCGTTGCAGACGTCGGGCAGGGCGGGCGGACGCGGCGGCTTGCCGAATTCGCGGATCTCGGCCGCCCGCGATGAAGTTGGCGCCCGCGCCGGCCAGCACCACGGCGCGCACCTGCGGGTCGACGCCGGCCTGGGCGTGGCCTCGGCCAGGCCGCGCCCGCACGTCGGCGCTCAGCGCATTCACGGGAGGATGGTCGACGACGACGATGAGTAGGTCGTCCTGGCGGCGCGCGCGGGCGGCCCGCGCTGGCGGGGTCTGTCATGCAGTGTCTCCTGGGCGGGCCTTGGGGGGCCGTCTTGGTCGGGCTTCATTCTTTCCCGTCAGTCCGGATTTGACAATGGCATCATCCATTGACATGACGTTCAAGAAAATTTGACAATGATCCGATTTCAGGCAGAAGGAAGCTGGCTGTGGACACCAAATCCCTGACCCTGCTGGTGGAGATCCTGGACGCCGGCAACCTGAGCGAGGCGGCGCGCCGGCTCAAGATGACGCGCGCCAACGTGAGCTACCACCTGGCGCAGCTCGAGCGCGCCGTGGGTATGCAGCTGGTGCGCCGCACCACCCGGCGCGTGGAGCCCACCGAAATCGGACTCAAGCTCTACCAGCATGGCCGCAGCATCCTGGAAGAGCTGGTGGCCGCGCGCGAGGCGGTGCAGACGCTGGGCAAGACGCCGCAGGGCAAGGTGCGGCTGAGCGTGCCCAGCGGCTACGGCCAGTTCGTGATGACGCCCTGGCTGCTGGAATTCAAGCGCGCGTACCCCGGCATCGTGCTCGACGTGCTGTTCGAGAACAGCGTGGACGATCTGCTGCGCGACGAGGTGGACATTGCCGTGCGCATCATGTCGGAGCCGCCGCAGAACCTGGTGGCGCGCGAGCTGGGGCAGGTGCGCTACGCGGCCTGCGCCTCGCCCGGGTACGCGGCGCGGCATGGCCTGCCGCCGGATCCGCAGGCGCTGGCCGGCGCGCCGGTGATCAGCGCGGCCGTCATCGGCCGGCCGCTGCGGCTGTCCGCGTATCGCGGCAACGCGCCGCGCGAGCAGGTGGTGCTGGAGCCCACGGTGATCTCGCGCAATTACGCATTCCTGCGCGACGCCGCGCTGGCGGGGCTGGGCGTGGCCATCCTGCCGGACTACGTGGTGCACGAGGACGTGGCCCAGGGCCGCCTGCTGGAGGCCCTGGGCGACTGGCGGCTGAGTATCTTCGGGCGCGCCATGTACATGCTGTACATGCCCAACCGCCATCATCCGCGCGCCATCGCGATGATGATCGAATTCATCCTGGAGCGCGCCCAGGGAGCCGGACTGCTGCCGGCGCGCGCTTCCGCTTTCGCCCCCGTCCAGCCATGACCGACCACCCGACCGCCGACCCCCGCCTGGCGCAGCTGCGCCGCATGAAGATCGCCGCCGTGGCGCTGCTGGCCGCCATGGTCGGCGGCTTCGTCGCCAGCCACGCCATGGGCGGCCAGGGCGTCTGGGCCTGGGTGCGCGCCTTCTGCGAGGCGGCCACCGTGGGCGCGCTGGCGGACTGGTTCGCCGTGGTGGCGCTGTTCCGCCGGCCGCTGGGGCTGCCCATTCCGCACACCGCCATCATTCCCAGCAACAAGGACCGCATCGGCGACAGCCTGGCCGCATTCGTGCGCGACCATTTCCTGGACCCCGACGCGCTCATCGAGAAACTGCGCCTGTTCGATCCGGCGGCGCGGCTGTCGCGTTGGCTGGGCCGGCCGCGGTGCGCACGCTGGCCGACGGCGCGCGCAAAGTGGCGCTGCAGACGCTGGGACATGCTGGACGAGCAGGCCGTGCGTGGCGTGATCCGCGCGTTCGTGGTGAAGACGCTGCGCGAGTGGGACGCCGCCTCCACCGTGGGCGAGGTGCTGGCGCTGCTGACGCGCGACGGGCGGCACCAGGGCTTCAACGCCATGCTCGACGCGCTGGCCGAATCCGATTCGGTGCGCCGCACCCTGCTCTCCGGCCTGCCCCACGATCTGAAGGGGCCGCTGTCGCGCATGTGGCTGCGGGTCGAGCTGGCCGACGACTCCGACCTCAAGGAAGGGCTGCGCACCGATCTGCGCGACATGCAGCACATGGTGGACCAGTTCATCGGTTTCGTGCGCGGCACGGACCCGGCCGCCTATCGCTATGCGCCCATGGCGCTGGGCGACTGGCTGGCCGAGCGCGTGGGCGCCTGGCTGGGCGCGGGCACCGACGTGCGGTTGCACATGGACGAAGAGCCGGGGCTCACGGTGCAGGCCGACGCGGTCGCGCTCGGGAGGCTGCTCGACAATCTCATCGGCAACGCGCTCAACCATGCCCGGCCGCCGGTCGAGATCCACCTGCGCCGCGAAGGCCGCGCGGCGTGCTGGACGTGGCCGACCACGGGGAGGGCATCGCGCCCGAGCGCCGGCTCGAAGCCCTGCGCCCGTTCAGCCGGCTCGACGATGCCCGCACCCGCACCGGCAGCGTGGGCCTGGGCCTGGCGCTGGCCGAAGCCATCGCGCGCGCGCACGGCGGGTCGCTGGAGCTGCGCCAGGCCGAGTCCGGCGGGCTGTGCGTGCGCGTCCGCCTGCCGCTGGCCGAAACTAGGGCCTGTACGCCCCGCCGGCCGCGCCCGTCCGGCGGGGCGCGCCGCGGCCCGCATTACGGTACGATGCTTGCTGCATTCATCATCGCCGTTCCCGCAACATGGCCATACAGTCCGATTCCCTCTCTACCCGCGCCGACACTGCCCGCATCGTGACGCCGCAACCGGTGTCGTCCAACGAGGAGTCCATCGAACGCGCCCTGCGCCCGAAGGCGCTGCAGGAGTACGTCGGCCAGCAGCGCGCGCGCGAGCAGCTTGAGATCTTCATCGCCGCCGCCCGCCAGCGCGGCGAGGCCCTGGACCACGTCCTGCTCTTCGGCCCGCCCGGGCTGGGCAAGACCACGCTGGCCCACATCATCGCGCACGAAATGGGGGTGCAGCTGCGCCAGACGTCCGGCCCGGTGCTGGAGCGCCCGGGCGACCTGGCCGCGCTGCTCACCAATCTCGAGAAGAACGACGTGCTGTTCATCGACGAGATTCACCGGCTGTCGCCGGTGGTCGAGGAAATTCTGTATCCGGCGCTGGAGGATTTCCAGATCGACATCCTCATCGGCGAAGGCCCGGCCGCGCGCAGCGTCAAGCTGGACCTGCAGCCCTTCACGCTGGTGGGCGCCACCACGCGCGCCGGCATGCTGACCAATCCGCTGCGCGACCGTTTCGGCATCGTCTCGCGCCTGGAGTTCTACGACGCTGCCGACCTGGGCCGCATCGTGACGCGCAGCGCGCGCCTGCTCAACGCCGCCATCACGCCCGAGGGCGCGGCCGAGGTCGCGCGCGCGCGCGCGGCACGCAGCGCATCGCCAACCGCCCTGCTGCGCGCGTGCGCGACTACGCGGAGGTCAAGGCGGGCGGCCTCATCGACGCCGATGTGGCGGGCCGGGCGCTTTCCATGCTGGAGGTGGACCCGCAGGGCCTGGACCTGATGGACCGCAAGCTGCTGGAAGCCATCGTCCACAAGTTCGACGGCGGGCCGGTGGGCGTGGACAGCCTGGCCGCCGCCATCGGCGAAGAGCGCGACACCATCGAGGACGTCATCGAGCCCTACCTGATCCAGCACGGCTACCTGCAGCGCACGCCGCGCGGCGTACCGCCACGCTGACCACCTGGCGCCACCTGGGCCTCACGCCGCCCGCCGGCGCGGCCAGCGCGAGCGGCGACCTGTTCGGCAAGTAGGCCGTCCGCGCCGGCGCCAGGCGGGTTTATCATCGCAGGGTTTCCGTACCCGCGATTCAAGGACCGATCTCCATGCAGCAGCCCGAACTGCCTTCCTATGACGACGTCGTGCGCGCCAGCGAGCGCCTGGCCGGCAACGCGCATCGCACGCCGGTGCTCACCTCCGCCACGGCGAACGCCGTCGCCGGAGCGCAGGTCTTCTTCAAGTGCGAAAACTTCCAGCGCATGGGCGCCTTCAAGTTCCGCGGCGGCTACAACGCCATCGCGCGCCTGACGCCCGGTCAGCGCGCGCCGGCGTGCTGACGTTCTCGTCCGGCAACCACGCGCAGGCCATCGCGCTGGCTTCGCGGCTGCAGGGCGTGCAGGCCACCATCATCATGCCCCTGGACGCGCCCGCGGCCAAGCGCGCCGCCACCGAAGGCTATGGCGGCAAGATCGTCACCTATGACCGCTACACGGAAGACCGCGAAGACATCGCGCGCCGCATCCAGGCCGAAACCGGCGCCACGCTGATCCCGCCCTACGACCACGCCGACGTGATCGCCGGCCAGGGCACGGCCGCCAAGGAGCTGTTCGAGGAAGTCGGCGAACTGGACTACCTGTTCGTCTGTCTGGGCGGCGGCGGCCTGCTGTCGGGTTCGGCGCTCTCGGCCTACGCCCTCAGCCCGCGCTGCCTGGTGTACGGCGTGGAGCCCGAGGCCGGCAACGACGGCCAGCAATCGCTGCGCAAAGGCGAAATCGTCCGAATCCAGGCGCCCAAGACCCTGGCCGACGGCGCCGCCACCACGCATCTCGGGCATCTCACCTTCCCGCTCATCCAGAAGTACGTGCGCGACATCGTCACGGTCAAGGACGAGCAGCTCGTCTCCACCATGAAGTTCTTCGCCGAGCGCATGAAGATGGTGGTGGAGCCCACCGGCTGCCTGGCCGCGTCGGCCGTGCTGCAGAACGTGGTGCCGGTGCGCGGTGCGCGGGTCGGCGTCATCATCAGCGGCGGCAACGTCGACCTGGCGTCCTACGCCCGCCTGCTGGCTTCCTAGACGCATACCAGGCGCGAGCGGCGCGCCGGCGCCGTCCGCGCTTGCGGTTGTCGTCCACGCAGGGCAGAATCGGGCTTGAATCCCGACGCACGAGAGGGGCTGCTACATGCGTATTCTTGTCATCGGCGGCACCGGCTTCATCGGCCGTCATCTGGTGGCGCGCCTGAGCGCCGGCCAGCATCAGGTTCTGGTTCCCTCCCGCCTCTACGCGCGGGGGCGCGACCTGCAACTCTTGCCCACCGTCACGGTGCTGGAGGCCGATGTCCAGGACGACGCCACGCTCGACCGCCTGGCCGAGGGCTGTGATGCGGTGGTCAATCTGGCGGGCATTCTGCATGGAAACAGCGGCCGGCCCTACGGATCCGACTTCGCCCGCGTGCATGTGCACCTGCCGCAGCGCCTGGCGGCAGCCTGCCGGCGTCAGGGCGTGCGGCGCATGTTGCACATGAGCGCGCTGGGCGCGGATTCCGGCGGTCCCAGCATGTACCAGCGTTCCAAGGGCGACGGCGAAGCCGCCGTCAAGCAGGAATTCGCCGACTGGAACCCGCAAGGCTGGACCATCTTCCGCCCCTCCGTGGTCTTCGGCCCCGACGACAAGTTCACCAACCGCTTCGCCCGCCTGGCCCGCTGCCTGCCGGCGCTGCCCTTGGCGGGCGCCGGCGCGCGCATGCAGCCGGTCTACGTGGGCGACGTGGTCAAGGCCATGGAAACCGCGTTGACCGATTCCCACGCGGGCGGCAAGACATACGAACTCGGCGGTCCGCAGGTCTACACGCTGGGCGAGATCGCGCGGCTGGTGCGCGGCTGGGGCGGCCATCCGCGCCCGGTGCTGCCGGTGCCCATGGGCCTGGGGCGCCTGCAGGCGCGGCTGTTCGAGTGCATGCCGGGAGAGCCGCTGATGTCGCGCGACAATCTCGACTCGCTGCGCACCGACAACGTCTGCGCCGGGCCCATCGCGCCGGAGCTGCGCGTGGTGCCCACCGGGCTGGAGGCGGTGGCGCCCGGCTACCTGCGCGGCGGCACGCCGCTGCGCTGAAACGCGCGGCCCTCGCCGGTCGCCCTCGCCGGTCGCCCTGGCCGGTCGCCCTCAGCGCACCAGGGCCTTGAGGGCGAGCTTGATGCCTTCCGACACGCCCACGCCTTCGGGCAGGTTCTTCAGGGCGGCGAGCGATTCCTTTTCCGAATAGCCCAGCGCCAGCAGCGCGTTCAGGATGTCCGACTGGCTGTCGGGCGCGGCATGGGGCGCGGCGCCGATGTCGGCGCCCAGCTTGCCGCGCATTTCCAGCAGCAGCCGTTCCGCGGTTTTCTTGCCGATGCCCGGCACGCGGGTCAGGCGGCCCGATTCCTGCTGCGTCACGGCCTGCGCCAGTTCGGCCACCGAGAGCCCCGACAGCACCGCGAGCGCGGTGCGCGCGCCGATGCCGCTGACCTTGATGAGCTCGCGGAACGCCCCGCGCTCGGCCGCGGTGCCGAAGCCATACAGGATGTGGGCGTCTTCGCGCACGGCGAGGTGGGTATAGAGCGTCACGCGCGCGCCCGTCTCGGGCAGCGCGTAGAGCGTGCTCATGGGCACGTCGATGTCATATCCCACGCCGTTGACGTCCACGCAGACGGTGGGCGGCAGTTTCTCGATCAGGGTTCCGGTAATGCGTCCGATCATGGCGGGTCCAGGCAGGGGAGGGGCCGCGGGCGCGGCGATGCCGCGATTCTATACAAAGCCGGGCGCCGGGGTTCCAGGGCGTGTTCGCCCTAGCCCACCAGGCGGCCGTTGCGCAGCCGCGTCCTGCCCGCCGCGCCCAGGCTGGCGCCCAGGCGTTCGAGCTTGCCCTGCAAGGGGCCCACGTGCGCGTGGCAGATGGCGCAGGCCAGCGCGTCGGCCGAGTCGGGCGCGGGCGCGCCGTCCAGCCGACCAGCAGGTGCTGCACCATCATCTGCACCTGTTCCTTGGCCGCGCGCCGTTCCCACCACGGCTTTCTTGATCTGCAGGGCGGTGTACTCGTGCACGTCCAGCGCGCTGTCGGCCAGCGCGCACAAGGGCCGCGCCGCGGGCCTGGCCCAGCAGCAGGGTGGAAGCGGGGTTGGTGTTGAGAAAGACGATTTCGAGCGCGGCCACGTCGGGCCGCGTGTCGCGCGCCACCTGGCGCAGGTTGTCCAGGATGACCTTGAGCCGCTCCGGCAGCGGCAGCGCGGGCGGACCACGATGGTCCCGCTGGCCACGTAGCGCAGCCGCATGCCGTCGGCATCGATCACGCCGAAGCCGGTGCGGCGCAGGCCGGGATCGATGCCGAGGACGCGCATCAGTGGCGGAAGTGGCGGGCGCCGGTCAGCACCATGGCGATGCCGTGCTCGTCGGCGGCGGTCGATGACTTCGTCGTCGCGCACGCTGCCGCCGGGCTGGATCACGCAGCTCGCGCCGGCCGCCACCACCACGTCCAGGCCGTCGCGGAACGGGAAGAAAGCGTCCGAGGCCACGGCCGAGCCCTGCAGGGTCAGGCCGGCGTTCTCCGCCTTGATGGAGGCGATGCGGGCGGAGTCGATGCGGCTCATCTGGCCCGCGCCCACGCCCAGCGTCATGCCGCCGCCCGTGAACACGATGGCGTTGGACTTGACGTACTTGGCCACCTTCCAGGCGAACATGAGATCGTTCATTTCCTGCTCGGTGGGCTGGCGCCGGGTCACCACCTTCAGCGCATCGCGCGGCACGTTGTAGGCGTCCGGGCTCTGCACCAGCCAGCCGCCGCCCACGCGCTTGACGTCGAACGCGTTCTGGCCCGTGCCCATGGGCACTTCCAGCACGCGCACGTTCTTCTTGGCGGCCAGGATGGCCAGCGCCGCGCCGTCATAGGCCGGCGCGAGCAGCACTTCCAGGAACTGCGCGCTGACGGCTTCCGCCGTGGCGGCGTCCACGGGGCGGTTGAACGCGATAATGCCGCCGAAGGCCGAGGTGGGATCGGTCTTGAAGGCTTTCTGGTAGGCATCCAGCGTGTTCTCGCCCACGGCCACGCCGCAGGGGTTGGCGTGCTTGACGATCACGCAGGTCGGCGCCTCGAAGCTGCGCGCGCATTCCCAGGCCGCGTCGGCGTCGGCGATGTTGTTGTACGAAAGTTCCTTGCCCTGGAGCTGGCGGTAGTTGCCCAGCAGGCCGGCGTGACGCTCTCCGTCCACGTAGAAGGCGGCGGTCTGGTGCGGGTTTTCGCCATAGCGCAGCGCCTGCTGCTGCCTGACCTGGATGGTCAGCGTGCCCGGCCAGTCGTTGCGGGCGGGCGCGGCGTCCTGGGCGGGCTCGGGCTCGGCCAGGCTGCTCAGGTAGGCGGCGATGGCGCCGTCGTAGGCGGCGGTATGCGCGTACACCTTGGCCGCCAGCGCCAGGCGCAGGCCGTAGGAAGTCTTGCCGCCGTTGTCCATCTCGGCCAGCACGCGCGAGTAGTCGGCCGGGTCGATCACGACGGTCACGCCGCCGGCCTCGGTGCCGTGGTTCTTGGCGGCGGCGCGCAGCATGGCGGGGCCGCCGATGTCGATGTTCTCGACCGCGTCGGCAAACGTGCAGCCGGGCTTGGCGACGGTTTCGCGGAACGGGTACAGGTTGACCACCAGCATGTCGATGCGGTCGATGCCCGCCTGCTTGATGGTTTCCATGTGCTCAGCGCTGTCGCGGCGGGCCAGCAGGCCGCCATGGATCTTGGGGTGCAGCGTCTTGACGCGGCCGTCGAGGATTTCCGGCGAGCCGGTGTGGGCGGCCACTTCCGTCACGGCGAGGCCGGCGTCGGCCAGCAGGCGGGCGGTGCCTCCCGTGGAAAGCAGGCGCACGCCGCGCGCGGCCAGGGCGCGGGCGAATTCAACGATGCCGGTCTTGTCGGACACCGAGATCAGGGCGGTTTCGATTTTCATGATGGGGACGGAAGGAGGCGCGCGGGCCTTTCTCGTTCAGGTCGGATGGGAAATCGGAGGACGGCCGGAGCCGCCCGCGGAAAGCTATACCTGGATGTTGTGCGCCAGCAGCTTCTTGCGCAGCGTGTTGCGGGTGATGCCCAGCATTTCGGACGCCCGCGACTGGTTGCCGCCGGAGCGTTCCAGGGCCACTTCGAGCACCGGGCGCTCCACGCAGCGCATCACCATGTCCCACATGTCGTGGGGCTCGGATTCGCCCAAGTCTTCGAAATAGCGCTCCAGGCTGGCGCGCACGCATTCTTCCAGGACATCTTTCTTGCTCATGGGAGTACAGATATTTTTATGTTGGTGTTAGGCGGTTATGCCGCCAGCAGGGCGTTTGCGGCGGGCGCCGGATGAGTGCCGCCGCGCGTGATGCCGGACTGCCGGCGCCGCCCGCAGGGCGTCCGGGCCGTCCGCAGGGGGCCGGCCGGAGCCGGCCTCCTCTTGCAGGAGATCGAACCAGTCGGCCACGGCCCGCCACTGGTCGCGGGTGTTGTCGATCCGGTTCATGCGGGCGAGGAACGCGTCCGCGCCCGGCAGGCTTTCCAGGTACCAGCCTATGTGCTTGCGCGCGTGCGCACGCCGGTGTGCTCGCCATAGAAGCGGTAGTGGTCGTCGAGATGTTCGAGCAGCAGCTCGCGCATTTCCGCATGGGTGGGCGGCGCCAGCGTCCGCCCGGTGCGCAGGTAGTGGTCGATCTCGCGGAAAATCCAGGGACGGCCTTGCGCGGCCCGGCCGATCATGACCGCATCGGCAGAAGTGTAATCCAGGACGCGCCGGGCTTTCTCGGGGGAATCGATGTCGCCGTTGGCGATCACGGGAATCCCGATCTCGGCCTTGACGGCGCGTATGGTGTCGTACTCGGCCTTGCCCGCGTACAGGTCGGCCCGGGTGCGGCCGTGCAGCGTCAGGGCGGCGATGCCGGCGTTCTCGGCCAGCCGGGCCACCCGCAACGCATTGCGGTTTTCGCGGTCCCAGCCGGTGCGGGTCTTGAGCGTGACCGGCACTCCCAGGGGGGCGCAGGCTTCGACCACCGCCTCCAGGATGCGCGCGATCAGGTCTTCGTGGCGCAGCAGCGCGGAGCCGGAGGCCACGTTGCACACCTTCTTGACCGGGCAGCCCATATTGATGTCGATGATCTTCGCGCCTTTGTGCGCATTGAACACGGCGGCTTCCGCCATCATCGCGGGGTCCGCTCCCGCGATCTGCACCGAAACGGGGGCGATCTCGCCGTCGTGGTTGAGGCGGCGCGAGGTTTTGACGCTGTCCCAGAGCCTGGGATTGCTCGCCGCCATTTCGGACACGGCGTAACCCGCCCCCAGTTTCTTGCAAAGCTGGCGGAAAGGACGGTCCGTCACGCCCGCCATGGGCGCGACCAGAACGTTGTTGGGGAGAGTCCACGGGCCGATGCGCATGCTCACATTTTAACCGCCTCGATCCAACCCTCTTTTTTACCGTGCCGGCGGCCTGGTAACAGCCGCGGCCGCCGGAGGGCGGCGGCCACCGCAAAGGGGGCCGTATCGGAAAGGGCCGTCAGGCGCGGAACCCTTGCAGCAGGTGGCGCGCGAGCGCGCGCGCAGCCCGGCAGACAGATCCAGCGCCAGCAGCGCCAGCCCGCAGGCATGCTCCACCGGCGCCAGCCGGGTGGCGAAGACGCGCGGCATCAGGTCGGTGATGCCGGCGGTCAGGTAGCGCGAACTGGCCGCGCGCGGCGAATTCGTCCAGCGCAGGCGCGGGGCCCAGCGCTGCCTGCAGCTTAGCGGGGGCCGAAACAGGGACGCGAACGAGATCAAATCGCTCTTGAAGCCTTTCCGTGCTGACTTCCGCTTGGCCCGGGTTGGCGCGCGTGAACACTGTCGCCGTATGACCAGATGTCGCCCAAGCTAAGCCGGCCTCCCAGCAGTACGTGCTAATGCCACCGCCGTACATGGGTGGAAACTCAGACGTTACGATCCAGACATTAAGGCTCTTCATTTATTGCAAATCCTGTTATTTCTTATGGTCTGCACGCGCAGTCGATATCTCACAGAAAATCAAAAAATATTTGTGCGATCTGATATCATAATGTAATTAAATTGTTTCGGCAACATTAACTTCAGGCCATATCGAGACATTTCGAGATACATGTTCTTTACTGATGTGAATGCTATCACTCGTCTCGCACGCCGTATTGCAAAATAATGCAAGCTGTCGTCCGCGAGATTGCCTGGAGATATCGTGCACGGTTGGAGCCTACGTTTCCTTCGGCGGTTGAATCACTGCCAACTGCTGAAGTAATGTTGCACGGCTTTCTTCAAGGTCCTTGATATATTGGCGCAACTCTTCCATCTGAATCTTTTGATCGTTGCGGCTTTGTTCCAGAGCAAGCACATACTTCCGCAGTTCGGACAGCTGCGTATTCTCTTGAGGGCCCTCAAGACGCCTTCTTTCGTGATCAAGGACGAGGGATGTCAAACGTTCTATTTCAGAGAGATAGTCACTTACCGTGTCCGAGAAAAAAGCGGCCGGCGCGACATGGAGACTGGCGGAGTGGCGTTCGGCTACGAGCATTCGTCCGCAGAACAACATCACGGTCGATGTTTCGCGCAAGACAAAGGCGGGGGGGGGGAGCGCGGCCGTCGAAAAGTATTCAGCCAGTGCAGCTTGCAGCTCGGCTACGGTTCGCTGCCAAGTGCGATGCGCAGCCGGCATGTTGCCATCTGCCGCTTCCATTAGACCGAGCAAATAGCCCGCCTGTGCCGGCTTTGTGAGCAATGTGACGCTGAAACTTGCTGCATTTGCCCGAAGTATCCAGCGGAACAGCCGTTTCGCGTCGTCTCGATCGCCACGACTTAAGGCGAGCAGGGCTTGAACATAGGCAAGAGACACTCTCCAGCGGAGAACGTTGGGATTGGTGGACGCGGGATAGTCGATGTAGCGATTTATGGCATCGTTCACATCAGCATCAAGATCGATTTCTCGACCAACTGCGAGGTACGCGAGCACACAGAGTGCTGCTCCCGCGTCCGGGCTATGCGAAGCTGAAATAGCCAACGTCTCTTTGGCCCACTTTTCGCGAAGTCGTCCGTTCGAAGTTCGAGACCCGATGGTAACCATGCTTCGAACAAGCCAAGGATTCTCGTAATCCCGAGCAAAGGCCAGCGCATTTCCGCCGGCAAGACATTCCTCAGGAGTGTAGCTTCTTTCAACATAAGGGACGTTCAAGCCGCTGATTGGCGATTTTGCGGCAACACCCAATAACCATTCAGATTCAACGTTACTGTAGTCCTGGTCGAGAGGAATCTCTCGCAGGAGACGTTGACGTGGTACCCACTCGCATTTCCCGTTCGCGAGTTTCACTCGATCTGCGGTCTGCCCGAATAAATGTTCCACATCAAAATGTTTCTCCAGCTGAGAGGAGAACTTTTGAATGTCGTAGACGTGAAAATGGTAGGGGTTGGGATCCTCTCCTGTTTCGTCGCTCCAATCGTGGGGGACGCTCGATATTATTCTGCCGCTCGGGCGCAGGATGCGGTGAAACTCCTTCAAAAGATCTTCCGGCCGTTCGACGTGCTCCAGCGTTTCGAAGCAGACGACCACGTCGACACTGTTATCCGGTATGTCGACCAAACAATCCGGAAGAAACCCTTCCGAAAAGGCGACGGATGAGTCTTGACCAAAGCAAGTATTGGCGTAGGCGATTGCCGAGGGGCTCCCGTCAATGCCGCGGAAGGAAGAGCCGGCTGTCAGGCCCCTCAATGTGTAGGTACCGTAGCCAAGGCCACAGGCGGCGTCCAAGACGACGTCGCCAGCTCTGATGTACTTGGATGCGAAGTGATAACGCCCTACGTGCGCATCAGATCTCGTCCCGGTATCTCGGAGCATGTCCATGTGCAGACTGCGCTCTTCTTCCAATGCCGAGAGCGGGTACTTGGATTCAGCAAAATCCGAAATGCGCTCCAATAATATTGATATTATCGGACCATCATAATTCAGGCTCTCATAGCTGTTTATGGAATAGTAGGCGGGATGCTTTCGGAAGCCTGCTTGAAAGCACACCCGTTCCCACCATGCGCGATTCTGAACAGTCAGAAACGGTGGGTCCTGCTCGCCCTGAGACGTAGTGACTTGAAGCCAGACATAACGTCTGGTAACGCGTCGAATCTCGGCCAAGGCGTGGCCTATATTCTCAGCGGGGACATGCTCGAGGTAGTCGGTAACGAGAATAGTATGGAATTCGCCATCCTGAAAAGGGAGCTCAGTTGTCGGAACCGAGAAACTCTCTTCCGGGAGTTTCTCATGGTCATCTTGCGCGCCTGCGTGCGGCTCACTCAGGCCAACAGCTTCCACTCCGTGCAGTAGCAGTGCTGCTACATGGGCCGAGTTCATCTTGCCAAGACATAAAATTCGTGACATGCCGCAAGTGTTAATTACTCGCTCAATTCCGCCAACAACTGTCTGCGTTTTTGGGGGGGAATCGAATTTAGGTGAGTTTTCTTTTACCATTTTGCGTTCATCCTCAAATCCGCGACTCCACCAAAGAAATTCACGTCGCGATTCATCAGAACCTGGAAAAAAGCGGCCTCATCTATCCAGTGGAGCACGCGCTGAGCCATGTAGTCCGGCGTTTCCTCAAAAGTCACCGTTGCCTGTATTTCATACAGATTCATACCCAACGGACAGTCGCAGGATAATTCGACCGAAAAGGTTTCGCCGGCAGAAAATTTTTTTTCCCAAAACATGGGCACATCGGAGGCCGAGGCCCTTGACCTCATGTCCTGATTCAATGTACCCCATGAGTAGATCTTGATGCCTTCCTTATTGCGAATTCTTACGCCAACATTCAGGTTCGTGACCGGCCTAAGGGCCTCGCAGGTTATTCGTACGCGGATTTCGTCGCCAGGGAAGAAGACGGTTGAGTCTTGCCCTTCGCCATTCAGGGTTTCGACCTTGACGATCTTTACTTCTCCATCGCCAAAACTCAGCTTGTCCGAACGCGGCGCAGCGGCGGGGGAGACAGTATCTGAGCTGCCTGCGGGTTGATCTGCACTGTCCGCCGGAGGCTCAGGAGTTGCTGCGGCCTGGGCCTTCGCCGCCAGTTGTTTTGTGGCCGCGGTGAAGTAGGAAGATTCCTCGTCGTGAAGTTGGCGCCGATACTCCAAAACCACGTCCGAGGACTTGCCCCACGTGACCGTGCGCCCTTGCTTGAGAAGCAGGGCGCGGCTGGTCAGGGTCCGCACGCTTTCCTGGTCATGCGAAACGAAAAGCAGAGTTGTGCCATCCGATACCAATTTCTCGATGCGCCTGAAGCAGCGCTTCTGGAAAAGGGCGTCACCAACCGCCAGCGCTTCGTCCACCACGAGAATATCGGGTTCCACTTGGACCTGTACGGCAAAGGCCAGTCGAATCAGCATGCCGCTTGAATACGTTTTTACGGGTTGATCGATAAAGTCGCCGATATCCGCGAACGAAGCGATAGCATCAAATCTATCGTCTACCTGATGGCCGCTCAATCCCAGAAGTGCGCCATTCATGTAGACGTTTTCTCTCCCTGTGAACTCAGGATTGAAGCCAGAACCCAACTCGAGCAGTGCGGCGATGCGCCCCTTAGTCTCAACGCTACCAGCGGTCGGCGATAGCGTTCCGCAAATCATTTGCAGAAGGGTGGATTTCCCGGAACCATTGCGTCCAAGAATGCCGACACTTTCGCCTTTCTTAACCTCAAAGGATACGTCGCGAAGTGCCCAAAACTCTCGAAAATAGTTGCGAGGCTCGCTTCCGATCGCCCGCTGAAAATTCGGGATAAAGAACTGCTTAAGTCTATCCCTGGGGGATGAGTATATCTGGTAGCACTTGCTAAGGTTCTCTACGGTAATGACAATATCAGAGGACATCAGCAAATCCTTTTCGCATTTTTTGGAAACACATAAACCCAAGCCAAGCAATCACGGCGGCAGTCAGGGTATATTGCCCATATAGCAACCAATCCGGCGTCTTTCCCCAAATCAGCGCGTTGCGCACTGCTTCGACGACTGGGGTCATGGGGTTCATCATCATGAATCCCTGATACTCCTCAGGAAGTGCCGAAATCGGGTAGAAGATGGGCGAAAGGAACATGAGCGCCATTGTCAGGATGCTGATTACCTGTCCAACATCACGAAGAAAAACGCCCAATGATGCCAATATCCAGGTTATTCCGAGCGTAAATAACAATAGCGGAAAAATTATTATTGGCAGCAACAGGGCGGTGTAGGGAGGGTTGCCGAGAAAAATCAGACAAAACAATAGCCACACTATCATGCTGATAAAGAAATGAAACAGCGCCGCGCCAAGGGCCACGGCGGGCAGAATCTCCAACGGAAATATGACTTTCTTGACGTAGTTCGTATTCGCCAAAATCAGGCTGGGTGCTCTATTAATCACCTCGGCGAAAAGGTTGAAAACCATGAGCCCCGCAAACAAAATGATTGCGAATTGAGTCTTGGACTCGCTTCCTCCAGGCCATCGAGACTTGAACACCACGCTAAACATGAAGGTGTAAACAAGCAGCATGAACACTGGGTTAAAAAATGACCAGATGATTCCGAGAAAGGAACCCTTGTATCGCCCCAGGACATCTCGTTTGACCAAGGTCTTGATAAGTCCCCGGTTGTTCCAGAGACTGCTTGCTAGCGCAATTGGGGAGCCGCTATTACGTTGCATTTTTAATCGCGAAATCGTTGTTTGAGGCGTACCCTGCGGGGTTGAGGTGCTGCCAACGCCAATGGTCTGCACACATGGTCTTTAAATTTCGTTCCGCCCGCCATTGCAAAATAGACTCGGCATGCTTGGTGCCCGCAAAGCAGGCTGCAACGTCGCCAGATCGCCGTGGAAAGAACTCGTGTGCGATGGTCTTGCCGCTAGCCTCCTCGAAGGCGCGCAATACTTCGAGTACGCTATATCCTCGCCCGGTCCCCAGATTAAGTTCAATACACTGAGGGGGCATTATCTTCTCTATCGCCCTCAGGTGCCCGGTAGCCAGATCGACGACATGTATGTAATCGCGTACTCCAGTGCCATCGGGGGTCGGATAATCGTTGCCCCAGATATTCAATTTTTCGCGCATCCCGACAGCGACTTGGGCGATAAAGGGCATCAAATTGCTTGGGGTACCCTTGGGGTCTTCGCCAATAAGTCCGCTTTCATGCGCCCCTACGGGGTTGAAGTAGCGCAATATTGTGATGTTCCAATCCGGATATGCGTGGAAGTGGTCCCTCAACATATCCTCGGCGATCAGCTTGGTTCGTCCGTATGGATTCGTGGCAGATAAGGGATGTGCTTCCTCTATCGGCAGCGATTGCGGTTCGCCATAAACGGTTGCCGATGAGCTGAACACCAGCTTCTTTACGCCGGTGGCCTGCATTGCATTCAGCAAGGTGTAGGTGCCAACGACGTTGTTATCGTAATAGATCAGCGGGTTCTTGACGGATTCTCCGACAGCCTTCAATCCGGCGAAATGAATCACGGATTCGCATTGGCTGTGGCGAAGAGCGTGTTCAAGCGTGCTTCCATCTCGAACATCTCCTTCAATGAACTCGATGCTTCCTTTCGCGAGCCTCTCTACTCGCTCGAGGCCCAGGCGACTGCTGTTTGAGAGGTTGTCGTAAACAAATACCTTGTGCCCGGCCTGTAGCAATTCCAAACAGGTATGGGTGCCAATGTAGCCCGCGCCACCAGTTACGAATACGGTGCTCATGTAAATAATTCCGCGGAGCTAAGAGGAAGACCTTGTTCGTCGGACACTGATAGTATCGGCGGGATGGAAATTGGCCATTGTATATCTAGCGAATTGTCGTTCCAGGCGATGCAACGCTCATGCTGCGGTGCATAGTAATCGGTTGTTTTGTATAGAACTTCCGCCACGTCGGAGAGGACGAGAAATCCATGAGCAAATCCCGGCGGAATCCAAAGCTGTCGCTTATTATCCGCAGACAATATCTCGCCCACCCATTTTCCGAAGGTCGGGGAGGACCGGCGTATATCCACTGCAACATCGAATACTTCACCTGAGAGTACGCGAAGAAGCTTGCCTTGGGAGTTCTTGATTTGATAGTGCAGTCCGCGCAATACATTCTTCATGGATAAAGACTGATTGTCCTGGACGAATTCAACTTTTCCCTCAATTATCGTTTCAAACGCGCGATGGTTGAAGCTCTCAAAGAAATATCCGCGCCTATCCTTGAAGAGCTTGGGTTCGATAACCTTGACATCTGGAATTTCCAGAGAGATCGCTCTCATTAATATATCCTTTCATGGAGGAGGCGCTTCAGGTATTGGCCATAGCCGGTCTTCTGGAGAGCGGTGGCTAGTTCGTCAAGCTGCTCCGCGGTAATCCATTTCTGCCTATATGCGATTTCTTCGGGGCATGCCACCTTCAAGCCTTGGCGGTTTTCCAATGTGGAGATGAATTGGCTTGCCTCCAGCAAGGATTCATGGGTGCCTGTATCCAACCACGCATAGCCGCGGCCCATTATCTCGACAGACAAGTTGCCTTGTTCGAGATAGACTCGATTCACATCGGTGATTTCGAGTTCGCCACGTGGCGACGGTTTTATCTGTTTGGCGATGTCCACGACCTGCTGGTCATAGAAATATAGGCCTGTGACCGCGTAATTCGACTTGGGCGTCTTCGGTTTTTCTTCCAGAGAAAGCGCCTTGCCGTCGGCGTCAAACTCCGCTACGCCGTAACGTTCCGGATCATGCACGTGGTAGGTGAATACGCTAGCACCGGCGTTGCGCTTATTGGCGTTGCTCAGCAGATTGGCGAAATCGTGGCCATAGAAGATGTTGTCCCCGAGCACGAGTGCCGAGTGTGAGTTGTTCAGAAATGACTCACCGATGATGAACGCCTGGGCCAAGCCATCAGGAGACGGCTGGACTGCATATTGCAGGTTAAGTCCCCACTGTTCTCCCGAGCCTAATAGCTGTTGGAATCGCGGGATGTCTTGCGGAGTTGAAATGATCAGGATGTCTTGAATTCCGGTCAGCATCAGGGTGCTGAGAGGATAGTAGATCATCGGTTTGTCGTATACAGGCAATAACTGTTTACTGATCGCCAGCGTCGCTGGATGTAAACGGGTGCCAGAGCCCCCGGCGAGAATGACGCCTTTGCGGTTCATGCAGAATACTCCAACGATGTGGTCAGTTGATCCACGGTGCGGTTCACGTGGACAGTCCAATTGGGGAACTGTAGCAATAACGCGTTGCTCAGGGCGGTGGTGTCCAGGCGAGAATTTTT
>NZ_LHSJ01000055.1:18237-22571 GCF_001270295.1 Achromobacter sp. DMS1
CGTGCATGTCGCGGTAGAACTCGTGGAACGACGCGTGGGGCAGCCACGCCTCGTCGAAATGCAGCGTGTCCACGTAGCTGCCCAGCTGCTGCTTGATCATCTCCACGTTGTAGATCACGCCGTCGTAGGTGCTCTGCGTCAGCGTGAGGATGCGCACGCTGCGCACCTGCGCATTCCATTTGGTAACGGACCGGGAAATGCCGATGGCGTCGCACTCCTGGAAAGCGTCGGTGCCGATGGCGCTGGTGGCGACCTGGCCGCTGATGCAGAGCAGGGGAATCGAATCGCACATGGCGTCCAGCAGGCCGGAGGTGGTGTTGGCCATGCCCGGGCCGGAGGTCACGAACACCACGCCGGTGCGGCCGGTGCTGCGGGCATMSTKCGACGGHGTGGCCGMTGHSTTCTGGGGCCAGCCCCAATGCGCGTAAGGCCACGTAACTCCTGAGATGAAATGCAAGATGGAATCCCGACCATTGATGGAGGTGGGTTCTGTAACGTCTCAATTTCACCGCACGGCTTGTTTCATTTGTTAGGTTGCGCTAATGCACTTGCGGCATAATTGAGAGTTAATCAACGGGTTTGCGCTCACGCTCAACGCTCAAGGACTACGCAAGAATGAGTATCATTGTTACTGGCGGAGCAGGTTTTATCGGCTCCAATTTTGTACTCGACTGGTTTCGGGAAAGCAGCGAACCGGTCGTAACGCTGGACAAGCTCACCTACGCAGGCAACCCCGAAAACCTGGCTTCGCTCAAGGGCAATACCGCTCACAAGCTGGTCCAAGGCGACATTGGCGACTTTGACCTGGTCAGCCGCCTGTTGGCAGAGCATAAACCCCGCGCCGTCCTGAATTTTGCAGCCGAATCGCACGTGGACCGTTCGATTCATGGCCCCGGCGAATTCATCCAGACCAACATCGTGGGCACCTTCCACCTGCTGGAAGCCGTGCGCGCTTATTGGACCGGCCTGCCGGAAGATGAGCGCAACGCGTTCCGCTTCCTGCACGTATCGACCGACGAAGTCTACGGATCGCTGGAAAAAGACGATCCCGCCTTCAGCGAAACCAACCGCTACAAGCCCAATAGCCCATACTCGGCCAGCAAGGCCGCCAGCGACCACTTGGTGCGAGCCTACCACCACACCTATGGCCTACCGGTGCTCACAACCAATTGCTCAAACAATTACGGTCCCTATCATTTCCCGGAAAAGTTAATCCCGCTGGTAATCCACAATGCGCTGGCCGGTAAGCCTTTGCCCATCTACGGCGACGGCCAACAGATTCGCGACTGGCTATACGTGAAGGATCATTGCACGGCGATCCGTCGCGTGCTCGCTGATGGCCAATTGGGTGAGACCTACAACGTGGGAGGCTGGAACGAAAAGGCTAACCTCGACGTCGTCCACACGCTTTGCGCCCTCCTGGACGAACTCAGTCCTCGAGCCGATGGCCAGTCCTATAAGAGTCAGATAACCTTCGTCAAGGATAGACCTGGTCACGACCAGCGCTACGCCATTGATGCGACGCGGCTGGAACGTGAACTGGGATGGAAGCCTGCGGAAACCTTCGATTCCGGGATCCGCAAGACCGTCGAATGGTACTTGGCCAATCAGGACTGGGTCGCCAACATCACCAGCGGCGCATACCGCGACTGGGTCAATACCCAGTACGAAGACTGAACGCTCGAACGGATTGCGCTCCAGCTCGAGTGCAGCCCTCCCTCATCATGTGTGCTTCTCTACTTCAACACAAGTATCCGCCAATAACGCGGCGAGCAACCGCACGTGCCGGCAACCGACTTCTTTCGTGGATGGCACGGTGAGCCACAACGTCGCAATCCTTCTGTGTACCTATCAGGGAGAGCAGTATCTTCCTGAACAGCTTGACTCGTTCGGCGCTCAATCGCATACGGCATGGAGCGTATGGGTTTCGGACGACGGTTCCAAGGACAAGACACAAAATGTTCTGGGATTCTATCAGCAGACTTGGGGACCAGACCGCTTGCGCGTACGGGCGGGGCCACGCAAGGGTTTTGCCGCCAATTTCATGTCACTCATTTGCCGCGAGGAAATCGCCGCCGACTACTACGCCCTGTCCGATCAAGATGATATCTGGCATGCGGACAAGTTGGAACGAGCTGTCCGATGGTTGAAATCCGTGCCGCAGGACGTGCCCGCGCTATATTGCACCCGTACGGAACTGGTTGACGAAGATGGCGGCAAACTCGGTTACTCGCCGTTGTTTACGCGCCCACCATCGTTTCGCAATGCCTTGGTGCAAAACGTCGGCGGAGGCAATACCATGGTCTTCAACAACGCTGCTCGCAATTTGTTGAAGGCCGCTGGCCCACACGTGAAGGTCGCAGCTCATGATTGGTGGATCTACATCGTGGTCAGCGGATGTGGCGGAAAGGTGCTTTACGATCCGATACCATCCCTGCTCTATCGACAACACGCCCAAAACCTGATTGGCGCCAATGCCAGCCTGCAAGCTCGGCTCGACCGAATCGGCAAGCTGTTCCGAGGCCACCTGAAAACATGGAATGACCAGCACATTGTGGCGATGCAGCCCATTATTTCAAGCTTGTCGCAAGATAGTCGTTCCGTCTTCAATCGTTTTGTATCGGCGCGTCAACGTCGCTTGATTCCCCGCGTATTCGGTATATTGCGTTCTGGAATTTATCGGCAGACTGGATTCGGCAACCTCGGCCTGGTGATTGCAGCGATTCTCAACCGGATTTAAGGCCCTTATGAAAATTCTTCTTTTGGGTAAGACCGGACAAGTCGGTAATGAACTGCAACGCACGCTACTGCCGCAGGGCGAGTTGATAGCGTTGGATCGTATCCAGGCCAATCTTGAAAAGCCTGCGACCCTGCGCGGAGTATTGGAAGCTCACTCACCCGACATCATCGTGAATGCAGCTGCCTATACTGCGGTCGACAAAGCGGAAACCAACGCAAGTTCGGCACGTGCGATCAATGCGGAGTCGGTGGCGGAGATAGCCAAGTACGCGAAGGCACGCGGCGCGCTGCTCGTGCACTATTCCACGGACTACGTTTTCGACGGCGCCAAAACCGCGCCCTACACACCGTCCGACACCCCAAATCCGCTGAGCGTCTATGGACACACCAAGCGCCAAGGCGAAGAGGCGATCATAGCCAGCGGCTGCCAATTCCTGATCCTCCGCACAAGCTGGGTGTTTTCTGCTCACGGGAGTAATTTCGTCAAGACGATCCTGCGCTTGGCCAAAGAGCGTGAGACGCTGAATATTGTCGCCGACCAACATGGCGCTCCGACTTCGGCCGAGCTGATAGCCGATGTGACAGCATTGGCTATTGCTGGCTATCGCCATGGTCTGTGCAAGAGGGGCATCTATCATCTGACCGCTGCAGGGCAAACCACTTGGCATGGCTTGGCCTGCCACATCGTGGCGCGTGCCGCCGCCAATGGCGCGAGGCTCAGGACAACCGCAGAGAAAATCCAACGTATACCCACGGATGCTTATCCTCTGCCCGCACCTCGCCCAAAAAATTCTCGCCTGGACACCACCGCCCTGAGCAACGCGTTATTGCTACAGTTCCCCAATTGGACTGTCCACGTGAACCGCACCGTGGATCAACTGACCACATCGTTGGAGTATTCTGCATGAACCGCAAAGGCGTCATTCTCGCCGGGGGCTCTGGCACCCGTTTACATCCAGCGACGCTGGCGATCAGTAAACAGTTATTGCCTGTATACGACAAACCGATGATCTACTATCCTCTCAGCACCCTGATGCTGACCGGAATTCAAGACATCCTGATCATTTCAACTCCGCAAGACATCCCGCGATTCCAACAGCTATTAGGCTCGGGAGAACAGTGGGGACTTAACCTGCAATATGCAGTCCAGCCGTCTCCTGATGGCTTGGCCCAGGCGTTCATCATCGGTGAGTCATTTCTGAACAACTCACACTCGGCACTCGTGCTCGGGGACAACATCTTCTATGGCCACGATTTCGCCAATCTGCTGAGCAACGCCAATAAGCGCAACGCCGGTGCTAGCGTATTCACCTACCACGTGCATGATCCGGAACGTTACGGCGTAGCGGAGTTTGACGCCGACGGCAAGGCGCTTTCTCTGGAAGAAAACCGAAGACGCCCAAGTCGAATTACGCGGTCACAGGCCTATATTTCTATGACCAGCAGGTCGTGGACATCGCCAAACAGATAAACCGTCGCCACGCAACTCGAAATCACCGATGTGAATCGAGTCTATCTCGAACAAGGCAACTTGTCTGTCGAGATAATGGGCCGCGGCTATGCGTGGTTGGATACAGGCACCCATGAATCCTTGC
>NZ_LHSJ01000056.1:0-17981 GCF_001270295.1 Achromobacter sp. DMS1
ACACCGGGGGCTCGGTGCGCCAGCCCGCCGCGCTGTGCGGCGTGAGCGGCATCAAGCCCACCTACGGCACCGTGTCGCGCTACGGCATCGTGGCCTTCGGCTCCAGCCTGGACCAGGCCGGCCCGCTGGCCGCCAGCAGCCGCGACCTGCTCGAAATCCTCGACCTCGTCAGCGGCTTCGATCCGCGCGACGCGACCAGCCTGACGCAATGCGACGGCCAGCCCAACGAGCCCGGCCGGGTGCGGCGCGCCTTCGACGCCGCCCAGGCGGGCTTCGACGCCGCCGGCAGCCAGCCCCTCAAGGGCCTGCGCATCGGCGTGCCGGCCGAGTACTTCGGCGCCGGCCTGGCGCCCGACGTGGCCGCCGCCGTGGAGGCCGCCCTGGCGCAATTCGAGGCGCTGGGCGCCGAGCGCGTGGCGGTGTCGCTGCCCCGCACCGAGCTGGCCATTCCCGCGTACTACGTCATCGCCCCCGCCGAAGCCTCCAGCAACCTGGCGCGCTACGACGGCGTGCGCTATGGCCACCGCGCCGCCCGGTACGGCGACCTGAACGACATGATCGGCCGCTCGCGCGCCGAGGGCTTCGGCGACGAAGTCAAGCGCCGCAT
The DNA here is from genome assembly GCF_001270295.1 of Achromobacter sp. DMS1. Lineage (NCBI taxonomy): Bacteria > Pseudomonadati > Pseudomonadota > Betaproteobacteria > Burkholderiales > Alcaligenaceae > Achromobacter > Achromobacter sp. DMS1. The sequence continues at coordinate 608 of NZ_LHSJ01000056.1, forward strand.
CCTCATCGGCACCTACGTGCTGTCCCACGGCTACTACGACGCGTACTACCTGCAGGCGCAGCGCCTGCGCCGCCTGATCGCCCAGGACTTCCAGCGCGCCTTCGCCGGCCAGTGCGACGTCATCATGGGGCCGGTCACGCCCACGGTGGCCAAGAACATCGGCGAGAACCGCGACGATCCCACGGCCGACTGGCTGGCCGACGTGTACACGCTGGGCGTGAGCCTGGCCGGCCTGCCCGCCATGTCCGTGCCTTGCGGCTTCGGCGGAGATGGACGGCCCGGCGGCGCCGGCGGCCATCAGCGCCCGGTCGGCCTGCAGATCATCGGCAACTACTTCGACGAAGGCCGCCTGCTGGCCATCGCCGACCGCTATCAACAGGTCACCGACTGGCACAAGCGCTCGCCGCGTTGACGAGGCCCGGCGGCAGGGCGGCGGCGCCCTGCCCCGGCACTCTTGATTGGAATCAGAAACAATGAACTGGGAAATCGTCATCGGCCTGGAAACGCACGCCCAGCTTTCCACCGACTCCAAGATTTTTTCGGGCAGCAGCACCCGGTTCGGCGCCGCGCCCAACACGCAGGCCAACGTGGTCGACCTGGCGCTGCCCGGCAGCCTGCCCGTGATGAACCGCGGCGCGGCCGAGCGCGCCATCCGCTTCGGCCTGGCCGTGGGCGCGGAGATCGCGCCGCGCTCGGTGTTCGCCCGCAAGAACTACTTCTACCCCGACCTGCCCAAGGGCTACCAGATCAGCCAGTACGAGCTGCCGGTGGTAGTGGGCGGCGCCATCTCCTTTTTCGTGGGCGAGGAAGAGAAAACCGTGCGCCTGACCCGCGCCCACCTGGAAGAAGACGCGGGCAAGTCGCTGCACGACGCCTTCAACCTGTCCAACGGCGCGCCGGCCAGCGGCATCGACCTCAACCGCGCCGGCACGCCGCTGCTGGAAATCGTCACCGAGCCCGAAATGCGTTCGGCCGCCGAGGCGGTGGCGTATGCGCGCGCCCTGCACAGCCTGGTGGTGTGGCTGGGCATCTGCGACGGCAACATGCAGGAAGGCTCGTTCCGCTGCGACGCCAACGTATCCGTGCGCCCGGCGGGCCAGAAGGCGTTCGGCACCCGCACCGAGATCAAGAACGTCAATTCGTTCCGCTTCCTGGAACGCGCCATCCAGTACGAGGCGCGCCGCCAGATCGAGCTCATCGAGGACGGCGGCACGGTGGTGCAGGAAACCCGCCTGTACGACGCCGACCGCGACGAAACGCGCAGCATGCGCAGCAAGGAAGACGCGCACGACTACCGCTACTTTCCCGACCCCGACCTGCCGCCGCTGGTGATTTCGCGCGAGTGGGTGGAAGAGGTGCGCGCCGCCATGCCCGAGCTGCCCGCCGCGATGCGCGCACGCTACGAATCGCAGTACGGCCTGCCGGCCTACGACGCGGCGCAGCTCACCGCCAGCCGCGACCTCGCCGCCTACTTCGAGGCGGTGGCCAATGCCCTGCCCGCCGGCCAGGCCAAGCTGGCCGCCAACTGGATCATGGGCGAAGTGGCCGCCACCCTGAACAAGGAAGAAAAGGAAATCGCCGAATCGCCGGTTCAGGCGCCCGCGCTGGCCGCCCTCATCGGCCGCATCATCGACGGCACCATTTCCAACAAGATCGCCCGCGAAGTCTTCGCCGCCATGTGGGCCGGCGAGCATGGCGGACAGCCCGACGCCATCATCGAGGCCCGCGGCCTGAAGCAGATCAGCGACAGCGGCGCCATCGGCGCCATGATCGACGAGGTGCTGGCCGCCCACCCCGCGGTGGTCGAGGAATATCGCGCCGGCAAGCAGAAGGCGTTCAACTCGCTGGTGGGCCAGATCATGAAGGCCGCTCGCGGCAAGGCCAATCCGCAACAGGTCAACGAACTGCTGAAGCAGAAGCTGGACGGCTGAGCGGGCGGGCAGCGCGTCCTTCAACGGACGCGTTCAGGCAGCATCAGACGAAGCGAAAGGCCGCGGCATCTTGCCGCGGCCTTTTGTTTGTCCAAGAATGACGTGGTCGCTTCTTGGTCGGGGCTTGGGCCATGAACTGCAAACGGCATGTTGCGCGCCGAACGCAGTCAACGCGTCTCCGAAGACCAGGTGTTCTCGTTCAACCAGCTTCTCGAACGGTCGCCCATTTTTCCAGATCCGGACGCGCCGCCGTTCGGCCGTCCGCTGCCCGCGCCGCCCTCTTGCGCGCCAGGGATGCACGCCTGTTACACCCCGTACTTCGTCCGGTAGGCCAGCACCGCGTCGCGGTGCTCGGCGAACGACGCGTCGTCCTGCAGCAGGGCCAGAATGTCAGCCAACGAGGCGATCGACACCACCGGAATGCCGTAGGTCTTGGCCACGTCCTGCACGGCGGAATGCGCCGACAGGGCGTCGTCCGGGCCCGCGCGCTCCATGCGGTCCATGGCGATCAGCACGGCGGCGGGCTCGGCGCCGGCAGCGCGGATGATCTCCACCGACTCGCGCACCGAGGTGCCCGCGGTAATGACGTCGTCGATGATGACCACCTTGCCGGCCAGCGGCGCGCCCACCAGGGTGCCGCCCTCGCCGTGGTCCTTGGCTTCCTTGCGGTTGTAGGCAAAAGGCACGTCGCTCTTGCCCTGCATGGCGGGATGGCCCGCCAGCGCGACCGCGGTGGCGGTGGCCAGCGGGATGCCCTTGTAGGCCGGGCCGAACAGCATATCGAAAGCCACGCCGGAATCCAGCAGCGCCTGGGCATAGAACCGGGCCAGCAGGCCCACCGAGCGGCCGCTGTTGAACAGGCCGGCGTTGAAGAAATACGGGCTGATGCGCCCCGACTTGACCTTGAAGCTGCCGAACCGCAACACGCCTTCATCGAGGGCGAAACGGACGAAATCGAGAGAGGTGGCGGAGTTCTGGGAGGCGGTCATGCGGCGGAGTCCGGGAGTGGGCAAACCCCGGGATTTTATCGCCTCTTGCCCGCATCCGGCCTGCCTCCTCCCGGGCGCCGCGGCAGCGGGCACGCCCCCGGCCGGGCGCAATCGACCGCCGCGCGGCGCTCCTGCTCGGCCATGGCGGCGATGGCATCCAGGCTGCGGCAACCGTAGGATTCGCCCGCATGCGTCATGACGCCGCGCAGGCAGCCGGCGCCGTGCAGAATGCGCCCGATTTCCAGCAGCGCGGCCGTGTCCTGCGGCTGCACGCCGGCGCGGTGGCCGTCGCAGTCGATTTCGATCAGGGCGGGAATCGCCTCGCCCTCTTGCGCCGCGCGCCGCGCCAGGGCGCCCGCGGCTTCCGGGTTGTCCACCACGACGGTCAGATCGGCGCCGGCGCGGCGCAGCGCCAGCACGCGGTCGAGTTTGGCCGGCGTGACGCCGACGGCGTAGAGCAGGTCGGTGATGCCGGCCGCTGCGAACTGTTCGGCTTCCTGCAGCGTGGATACCGCGGCGGGCCCCCGCGGCCCGCTCATGACGCGATGCGCCACTTCGATCGATTTGGGAGTTTTCAGGTGCGGGCGCAGGCCGACGCCGTGCGCGCGCATGATGGCCGCCAGACGCTCGATATTGCGCGTCATGCGGGTTTCGTCCAGGATCAGGCAGGGCGTGTCGAGCTGGTCCAGCGTGGAGGTGGCGGGCGAGGAAGACATGGCGATGAGGAAATAAAGAAGGAAACTGGCCACAAGTATCGCCTGTCCGGCGATCCGCATGTTTAATATGCCATTAACCTCGCATTAAGGCGTTTATGAATGATAACCACCGATGACCTGCGCTTTTTCCTCACGCTCTCGGCCACCTCGTCCCTGGCCGAGGCGGCCCGGGCGCTGGACGTTACGCCGCCCGCGGTCACGCAGCGCCTGCATGCGCTGGAAAAGCGGCTGGGCGTGCGGCTGGTCAACCGTTCCGGGCGGGGCACCGCGCTGACCGACGAAGGCCGGCTGCTGGCGCTGCGCGCGGGCCAGATATGCGGCGAGCTGAACCATCTGGCCGATGAGCTGACCGGCCGGCGCGGAGTGGTGGCCGGGCACCTGAGGGTCGTCGCGCCGCTGGGTTTCGGACAGCGCTACATTGCCCGGCTGGTGGCCGGGTTCCGCGGCGGCAGCGAGAACGTGACGGCCAGCCTCACCCTCTCCGATGGCCCGCCGCGCCTGGCCAGCGACGACTGGGATGTCATGGTGCACATCGGCGAACTGCGCGATTCCACGCTGGTGGCGTATCCGCTGGCGCCCAACCGCCGCCTGCTGTGCGCGGCCCCGTCCTACTTGGCGCGGCGCGGGGCCCCGGCCAAGCCCGAAGACCTGCGCGACCACGACTGCATCGCGCTGCGCGAGAACGACGAAGACGCCACGCTATGGCGCCTGCGGCGCGGACGCGGGCCCGCCGTGGGCGTGCGCATCGCGCCGGTGCTGTCTTCCAACGCCGGAGCCGCCGCCGTGCAGTGGGCGCTCGACGGGCACGGCATCGTGATCCGCTCCGAATGGGACGTGGCGCAATACCTGCAGTCCCGGCAGCTCGTGCCGCTGCTGCAGGGATGGTCGCTGCCCGACGCCAATATCGTGGCCCTGGTGAAATCGAGGCACGAACTCCCGGCCCGGACCGCCGGCTTCCTGGCCGTGCTGCGCGAGCATTTCGCCGAGCCGCCGTGGCGGCCCCGGCGGCGGCCGCGCCGGACGCATGAGGCGGTTGGCCGGCCCGCGCGCGCCCCCGCCTAAAGCAGTATGGAGATCATGCCCAAGCCTTGCTACGCTGGTCACATCGCGGGAGGCAGGCCATCATGAACGAACAGATCCGCATGCTTTGCATCCAACCCGACTCCTTCGGGGCGCGCTTCGCCTTCCTGGGCGTGGCGCTGCGCTGGTCTATCGGCCTGTCGCCGCGCCCGCAAACCCTGGTCATCGGCCCGCACGAACTGGAACTGGTAGGGTCGGAATCGGCGTTCTGGCGCTTCGCGCTGCACCACGCCGTCATGGGCGAATCCCTGCTCATCACCCGCCGCGGCCGCTGGGACGTGGCGGGGTCGGTGGACGGCGACGTGGTGCGGGCCTTCGGCCGCAAGTTCGCCCTGAGGCACTGCCTGTACTGAAAAACGCCCGCGCCGGCGCAGGGCGCGCCCGCCTGCCGCGCTCAGGCGCCCGCGTGCCGCTTGCGGTGAAAGGCCGCCATCGCTTCGGGCGTCCAGCGTTCCCTGGCCTCTTCCCTGCAGCAATTCCGGTAGATGAGCGCGCCCACCGCCAGGAAGCGGGCCATCTCCGCCTCGCTCAGCGCCGATTGCACGGCGGCCAGACAGTCCGCATAGGCGGACAAGGCGCCATACCAGCCGTCTTCCGAATCCGGCGCCGCCGGCCAGTCGATCATCCTGGCCATCATTTCGCTTTGATCCATACTGCCCCCCCGGTTCCTCGCCGCCCGGGCGGTTGCGGCCCATGCCTGCCGCCGGCCCGCCTCGCCCGCGGCCATGGCCAGCGTTTCAGCAAGCGTCGTGCCCGGACCGGGGCCGCTCCCCTGCGACCGTCGGGCAAAGCGGGTAGGATTCAAGCCTCGCAGAAAGGAGCCTCACCGTGAACGTCGAAATCCGCCCAGCCCGCCCCGGCGATGCCGAGCTGATCCATGCCTTCATCACCGAGCTGGCCATCTACGAACGCGCGGCCGATCAGGTCGTCGCCGGCGTCGAAGACATCCGCCGCAGCCTCTTCGCCGACGGCGCGCCGTCCCGGGCCTTGATATGCGAGCGCGACGGCAAGCCCATCGGCTATGCGGTCTATTTCTACAGCTACTCGACCTGGCTGGGACGCAACGGCATCTACCTGGAAGACCTGTATGTCACACCCGAGCACCGCGGCATCGGCGCCGGCCGCGATCTGCTGCGCCACATCGCCCGCGAGGCCGTGGCGCAAGGCTGCGGCCGCCTGGAATGGAGCGTGCTGGACTGGAACGCCCCGGCCATCGATTTCTACGAATCCATCGGCGCCCGGCCCCAGAAAGAATGGGTGCGCTACCGCATGGCCGGCGACGCGCTGGCCGCCTTCGCGGAAGGCCGCCGGGGCTAGAACTCCGGCAGATCGAACACCGTATGCAGGGTCGAACTGGGCGCCGGCGCCGAAACCAGGCGTTCGCAACCGTCGTCGTCGACCAGCACGCGCACCGCGCGCCGGGCCACGGTGACGCCCTCGCTGAACGCGGTTTCGACGTCCATGCCCTGCTTGATGAGATCGATGACCTCGGACGCCGCCGCGGTGACGGGCTCGCTGATCCATCCCGGCGCGCCCCGCTCGGCCTGCCCCACCCGGACATACGCCACATGACCGCTGATGGGCTCCTTGCGCACCGCGACGATCACGTACAACGACGACATGCTGGCTCCTCCCTTGATCCAAGGCCAGCATGCTAGCGCACGCGCGCGATGCGCGCATGGCGACGCTCAGGGCTCGATGTCGATCGGGGCAAAGGACTTCACCAGGTCGTCCAGCCGCTTGAGCTGCGCCAGGAAAGGCTCCAGCTTGTCCAGGGGCAGCGCGCTGGGTCCGTCGCACTTGGCGTGGGCGGGATCCGGATGCGCCTCGAGGAACAGGCCCGCCAGCCCCACCGCCATGCCGGCGCGGGCGAGTTCCGCGGCCTGCGCGCGCCGGCCGCCGGAGGCCGCGTCCAGCGACGACCGCTGCTGCAAGGCGTGGGTAACGTCGAAAATGACCGGCCGGTTGTCGCACACCTTCTTCATGACGCCGAAACCCAGCATGTCCACCACCAGGTTGTCGTAGCCGAAGCAGGTGCCGCGGTCGCAGAGGATGAGCTGGTCGTTGCCTGCCTCGGTGAACTTCTCGACGATGTTGCGCATCTGGCCGGGGCTCAGGAACTGGGGTTTCTTGATGTTGACGACGCGCTGCGTCTGCGCCAGCGCCACGACCAGGTCGGTCTGGCGGGCCAGGAAGGCCGGCAGCTGCAGGATGTCGGCCACCTCGGCCACCGGCGCGGCCTGCCAGGGCTCGTGCACGTCCGTGATGACGGGTACGCCGAACTCCGATTTCACCGCCTCGAAAATCCGCAGTCCTTCCTCCAGGCCCGGGCCGCGGTAGGAATGGATGGAAGAACGGTTGGCCTTGTCGAACGATGCCTTGAACACGTACGGAATGCCCAGGCGCGTCGTGACGCGCTGGTATTCCTCGCAGGCGCGCAGCGCGAGCTCGCGCGACTCCAGCACGTTGATGCCGCCGAACAGTACGAAAGGCCGGTCGTTCGCGCAGGAAATCGACGAGGAGATGAAAACTTCGAGGGCGGTCATGATGAGCAATCCTGTGTGTCTGTGCCGATAGTCCGTAATGTACAACCGGCAGGGACCGCGCGCCGCCCGCGCTCAGCCGCCGGAGGTCATGCGCCGCAGCACGCCGTCGCGCATCATGTAGTGGTGCCACAGCGCCGCACAGGCGTGCAGCCCGGCCAGCACAATGATGCACCATGCCACCGTGTTGTGGAGGTCGCCGTAGAAATGGCGCACGTCCCGGCTGAGGGGAATCAGCGTCGGCACGTCAAACAGGCCGAAAAACGAAAACGGCTCGCCCTGCGCCCAGCGGAACAGGAAGCCCAGCACGACCTGGGCCGCCATCAGTGCGTAGAGCAGGAAATGCGCCCCCACCGAGGCCAGGCCCGGCAGCCCGCCGGAGGCGCGCGGCAAACGCCGGCCGGCGCTGAGGCGCCACACGATGCGCACCAGCAGCACGGCCGCGAACGCCAGCCCGAAAGAGACGTGCAGGGATTGCAGCAGCTTGCGCGTCGGCGTGCCGCGCGGCAGGAAGGCCCAGATTTCCGCCAACGCGAAAAGGCCCACCACCAGGATGGCGGTCAACCAATGGAGGACGATGGTGCAGCGGTCGTAGTGCGCAGAGTTGGCGGTGTCCAAGGCGTGATCCGGGCGTTAGCGGCTTGGGGGCTCTTTCAGGAGGCTTTCGGGCAAAATATTTTTCAGCTTAGCCAGCCCATGCTTACGGCATCCTGACCCGCCCACGCCTTCAGTCGCCGGCGTCCCGGGTGGATACCAGCCGGAATGCCAGCGCGCCCAGCACCCCGCCCGCAAGCGGCGCGGCCCAGAACAGCCAGAGCTGTTCGAGCGCCCAACCGCCCACGAATACCGCGGGCCCCGTGGAACGCGCGGGATTGACCGAGGTGTTGGTGACCGGAATGCTGATGAGGTGGATGAGCGTGAGCGCCAGCCCGATCGGTATGCCCGCCAGGCCGGCCGGCGCGGATTTGCGGGTCGCGCCCAGGATCACGAACACGAACCCCGCGCTCAGCACCAGCTCGCAGATCAGCGCCGCCTCCATCGAATACTTGCCCGGGGAATGCGCGCCATAGCCGTTGGCCGCGAAACCGCTGCCAACGAGGTCGAAACCGAGCTTGCCGCCGGCGATCGCGGACAGCACCGCCGCCGCGGCCACGGCTCCCAGCACCTGCGCCGCCATGTAGGGCACGATATCGCGCCAGGGAAAGCGCGCCCCCGCCGCCAGCCCCAGCGTGACCGCCGGATTGAAATGTCCGCCCGAGATGTGCCCGACCGCGAACACCATGGTCAGCACCGTCAGCCCGAACGCCAGCGCCACGCCCGCGAAACCGATACCCAATTCCGGAAACGCCGCCGCGAGCACCGCGGAGCCGCAACCGCCCAGCACCAGCCAGAACGTTCCAAAAAACTCGGCGCCGCAGCGCTTGGGCAATGAGTACATGCGTGTCTCCGGGACGATGGGATGCCGGCCGGGCCGCCGGCGCGGCGCGCGTGCCTGCACAGCATAGGCGCCGGGCGCGTCTGCCCGGCATCGTCCGCACGCACGACACCCCTGGCCCGGTGGTCCGTATAAGGGTGTGAACCACTGTGGCACCTACAACGACTGAGGATACGCAATTCGACTGACAGCACAGGGCGGAGTGGGGTGGGGTTCCCGGCGTATAGAAGCACCACCGACCGGAAAGCAAAACCCGCCCGCTCTCGCGCGGCGGGATTTGAGCCTGGAGCGCCCAATCTCCGGATCAGGGGAACTTCGACACGATGAAAGCCACTTCATTGCGATGATTCGGATAACGACCATTGACCAACTCAGCGAACTCCTGCTTCGTCAAACGATGGCGATAGGTGTCGTGTAGCCAGATCAGGAATTGCTCTTCATCAGCCTTGGTATCGATGGGGATACGCTTGTAGTTGGGGTCCGCTTTAACTTGGTCCAGCAACCTGTTGAACCACGCATAGAACGGTTCATCTTCGACAGCTGCCGTAACGCGGGGATTCGTACTCGTCGTGCACCCCTGCATCGCCGGCAATGCCAGGACACAAGCCAGCATGAATGCACGGCCAAAGCTTCCCGCGGTCAATTTCATACTCGGATCTCCGTACTGAATCAGGCGAGCAGAAACCATACTGTATATGTGCGCAATTCGATACCAAGAGATTGTCAAAAAACAAAAACCCGCTTGCTTTCGCAAGGCGGGCTTCGTTGGGCGGACTTCTGAGGAAATCCGTTGTCGCTGATTATGGGGTCGTTTCCGCAAGAGTCAACGATCAGGGGATAAACCCGGCTTCGCGCAGCAGTTTTTCAGCGTTGGCGTGCGCAGCCTGCTCGACGCCGTAGATTGGCTCCGCGCCCTTCTTCTGCCGGGTGCGCGCAGCCAGCCCCCCGCCCTGGCGCTCGCCCGCTCGACGCTGCGAACCTTGCACCCGTATTCATCGGCCAGAGACGGGAGCGTTCGCATACCGCCCGTGTCGTAATTACGGCGCACCAGGGCATACAGCAGTGCGCTATGGGCGGTCCGCATCGAAAGACATGCACCCAAGCGCCTCCCGCAACGCGATGGAGCGCCTCCGACCAGTCCGCGTGGTCGCCCTCGCTGCCGCACCGTCGATGCTGGCCACCTGGGTCGGCGCGGAGCCGCATGGGGAAGTGTTCCGTAACCCTGGCACAGGCGAGCGCTGGTCGGGCAGCCAAGCTGTGCAAAGGATCTGGGTAACCGCCCTGAAACGCGCCAGCGTTCGATATCGGAGGCCTTACCAAACGCGCCACACATACGCATCAATGATGCTGTCTGCTGGCGAGCAGCCTATGTGGGTGGCGAAGCAGATGGGCCACAAAGACTGGGCCATGATCATCCGCGTATACGGAAAATGGATGCCATCTGCCGACCCGGACGCCGGCGGCAAGGCCGCGGATCTGTTCGGAGAAAAGCTGGCATCAAGTTGTCATTCTGGTGCCCAAACAGCCCCAAAACACCCCAAAAAAAATGACAACATGAAATCTTAAGTTATTGATTTCATTAATAAAGTTGGTGCGAAGGAGGGGACTCGAACCCCTACACCTGTTACGGCGTCAGGACCTAAACCTGGTGCGTCTACCAATTTCGCCACCTTCGCAAAGCCAAGCCCGCTATTGTAGCTTGCTTGTTAAAATCTTGCGTTATGAATCCGCGCCTCGACACCCTGCACCCCTATCCGTTCGAAAAACTGCGTGCCCTTCTGGCCGAGGCCGGGCCGCAGCCGGAAGGATTGCGGCCGATCAATCTGTCGATCGGCGAACCCAAGCACGCCGCGCCCGCCTGCGTGGAGCAGGCGATCCGCGAGGCCATGCCGGGGCTTTCGGTCTACCCGTCCACGAAGGGCGATCCGGCGCTGCGGCGCGCGATCGCGGCGTGGCTGGCGCGCCGCTACAGCATTCCCGCGCCCGATGCCGAGACGCAGGTGCTGCCGGCGCTGGGCTCGCGCGAGGCGCTCTTCGCGTTCGCGCAGACGGTGATCGACCCGTCGGCGGATTCGGTGGTGGTGTGCCCGAATCCGTTTTACCAGATTTACGAGGGCGCGGCGCTCCTGGCGGGAGCCCGGCCCTATTACGTCAACGCGAACCCGCTGCGCGATTTCGGCTGCGACTGGCACCAGGTGCCGGAAGACATCTGGCGCAAGACCCGGCTGGTGTTCGTGTGCTCGCCGGGCAATCCGGCGGGCAACGTGATGTCGCTGGACGACTGGAAAATGCTGTTTGCGCTGTCGGACCGGCACGGCTTCGTCATCGCCTCGGACGAGTGCTATTCCGAGATCTATCTCGACGAGGACAATCCGCCGCTGGGCGGGCTGCAGGCGGCGCGCCGCCTGGGGCGCGACGACTACCGCAACCTGGTGGCGTTCTCCAGCCTGTCCAAGCGCTCCAACGTGCCGGGGCTGCGCTCGGGCTTCGTGGCGGGCGACGCGGCGCTGCTGGCGCGTTTCCTGCTCTACCGCACCTACCACGGCAGCGCGATGAGCCCGCTGGTGGCGGCGGCCAGCGTGGCGGCCTGGAACGACGAGGCGCACGTCAAGGAAAACCGGCGCATGTACCGCGAGAAGTTCGACGCGGTGCTGCCCATTTTGCAGCGGGTGCTCGACGTGCCGCGCCCGCAGGCATCTTTCTATCTCTGGGCCGCCACGCCCGGCTCGGACACGGCGTTCGCCCGCGGGCTGTACGGCCGCGCAGGCATCACCGTGCTGCCGGGCAGCTTCCTGGCGCGTCCGGCGCACGGCATGAACCCCGGCGAGGGCCGCATCCGCATCGCGCTGGTGGCCCCGCTCGCCGAATGCGTGCAGGCGGCCGAGCGCATTGCCCATTTCGTGAATACTTCTTCTGTTTGACCAACCCCTGAAAAGCTGAGCCGCTATGACTCTCGACCTGCAGACCACCATCGAAAAAGCCTGGGACGACCGGGCCAACCTGTCGCCCACCGACGCCTCCGTGGAGGTGCGCGAGGCGGTTGAGCACACGATCGACGGCCTGGATCTGGGCCGCCTGCGCGTCGCCGAGAAGATCGACGACGAATGGGTGGTGCATCAATGGATCAAGAAGGCGGTGCTGCTGTCCTTCCGCCTGGCCGACAATGCCGTGATGGGCCAGGCGCCGCTGCAGTTCTACGACAAAGTGCCGCTCAAGTTCGGCGACTATGGCCAGAACGCCTTCCGCCAGGGCGGCTATCGCGTGGTGCCGCCGGCCGTGGCGCGCCGCGGCGCATACATCGGACGCAACGTGGTGCTGATGCCTTCCTACGTGAACATCGGCGCCTACGTGGACGACGGCACCATGGTCGATACCTGGGCCACCGTGGGCTCGTGCGCCCAGATCGGCAAGAACGTGCACCTGTCGGGCGGCGTGGGCATCGGCGGCGTGCTGGAGCCGCTGCAGGCCAACCCCACCATCATCGAAGACAACTGCTTCATCGGCGCCCGCTCGGAAGTCGTGGAAGGCGTGGTGGTCGAGGAGAACTCGGTGCTGGCCATGGGCGTGTTCCTGTCGCAGAGCACCAAGATCTACGACCGCACCACGGGCAAGATCATCTACGGCCGCGTGCCGTCCGGCTCGGTGGTGGTGCCGGGCTCGCTGCCCTCGGCCGACGGCACGCATAGCCTGGCCTGCGCGGTGATCGTCAAGCGCGTGGACGCGCAGACCCGCGCCAAGACCAGCATCAACGACCTGCTGAGGGCCTGATGAGCATTTCTTCCGCCCCCGGGGCAGCCGAGGCGCGGCGGGAGGGCGAGCCCTCCCCCGCCGTGCTGGACCTGGTCAAGGACCTGGTCGCCCGCCCGTCGGTCACCCCGGCCGACGAGGACTGCCAGGCCATGCTGGCCGCCCGCCTGCAGCGCATCGGTTTCCGCTGCGAAACCATCGCCCAGGGCGGCGTCACCAACCTCTGGGCGCGGCGCGGCGAGGCTTCGCCGCTGGTCGTGTTCGCCGGGCACACCGACGTGGTGCCGCCCGGCCCGCGCGACAAATGGGACAGCGATCCGTTCGTGCCCACCGAGCGCGACGGCTTCCTGTACGGGCGCGGCACGGCCGACATGAAGAGCTCGATCGCCGCCTTCGTGGTGGCGGCCGAGGAATTCGTCGCGGCCCGGCCCGCGCACGAGGGCTCCATCGCCCTGCTCATCACGTCCGACGAAGAGGGCCCGTCCATCGACGGCACGGCCATCGTGTGCGACGCGCTGGCCGCCCGCGGCGAACGGCTCGACTACTGCATCGTGGGCGAACCGACTTCCGGCGAACGCCTGGGCGACGTCTGCAAGAACGGCCGGCGCGGCTCGCTATCGGGCCGCCTCACGGTCAAGGGCGTCCAGGGCCACGTGGCCTATCCGCACCTGGCGCGCAATCCCGTGCACCAGCTCGCTCCCGCGCTGGCCGAGATCGTCGGCATCGAATGGGACCAGGGCAACGAGTATTTTCCGCCCACGACCTTCCAGGTTTCCAACCTGAACGCGGGCACCGGCGCCACCAACGTGGTGCCCGGCGAAGCGGTGGCGCTCTTCAATTTCCGCTTCTCCACGGCCAGCACGCCGGAGAGCCTGAAGGCGCGCGTGCACGAAGTGCTGGACCGCCACGGCCTCGAATACGACCTGCAATGGGAGCTGGGCGGCGAGCCCTTCCTGACGCCGCGCGGCTCGCTGAGCGAGGCGCTCACGCAGGCCATCCGGGCCGAGACCGGCCTGACTCCCGAGCTTTCCACCACGGGCGGCACGTCCGACGGCCGCTTCATCGCCAAGATCTGCCCGCAGGTCATCGAGTTCGGCCCCTGCAACGCCACGATCCACAAAGTGAACGAACGGATCGAACTGGCCTCGCTGGAGCCGCTGAAGAACATCTACCGGCGCACGCTCGAAAACCTGCTGCCCGCCCGCTGAGTCCCGCTTTCATGTATCAATCCGCCCGCCAAGAACTCCTGACGCTGCGCGACCTCATCCGCTACGGCGTGTCCCGCCTGAACGGCGCGCAGGTCGCGCTGGGCCACGGCAGCGACAACGCCTGGGACGAAACCGCGTATCTGGTCCTGCATGCGCTGCACCTGCCGCTGGACACGCTGGACCCCTTCCTGGACGCGCGCGTGCTGCGCGAGGAGCGCGAGCGCGTGCTCGACCTCATCGAGCGGCGCGTCGCCGAGCGCCTGCCCGCGCCGTATCTCACGAACGAGGCCTGGCTGCGCGGGCACCGCTTCTACGTGGACCAGCGTGTCATCGTGCCGCGCTCGCCCATCGCCGAATTGCTGGACACGGGGCTCGCGCCCTGGGTGGCCGATCCGCTGGAGGTGGAGCGCGTGCTCGATATGTGCACCGGCTCCGGCTGCCTGGCGATCCTGGCCGCGCTGGCCTTTCCCCATGCCCGGGTCGACGCGGTGGACGTCTCGGCCGACGCGCTCGACGTGGCTCGCCGCAATGTGGACGACTACGGGCTGCAGGACCGGCTCGCCCTGCATCGCAGCGATCTCTTCGACGCCCTGCCGCCCTGCCCCTACGACGTCATTCTCTGCAACCCGCCCTATGTGAACAGCGGCTCCATGAGCGCGCTGCCGCAGGAATACCGCCACGAGCCGCAACTGGCGCTGGCGGGCGGCGAGGACGGCATGGACCTCGTGCGGCGCATTCTGGCCGCCGCGCCCCGCTACCTGTCCGACACGGGCGTGCTGGTGCTGGAAATCGGCCATGAGCGCGATTTCTTCGAGGCCGCCTTCCCGGACCTGTCGCCCGTCTGGCTGGACACCGAGCAAGCCTCGGACCAGATCCTGCTGCTGACCCGCGAGCAGTTGACGCCGTGATACGCGCGACCGGACTGACTTTGCGGCGCGGCGCCAAAGTGCTGCTGGACGACGCGGAATTCGTGGTGCACCCCGGCGAGCGGGTCGGCATCGTGGGCAAGAACGGCGCGGGCAAGTCTTCGCTGTTCGCGCTCCTGACTGGCGCGCTGGACCAGGACGCGGGCGCGCTGTCCGTGCCGGCGGGCTGGCGCATCGCCAGCGTGCAGCAGGAAATCGCGGCCGACGACCGACCCGCGCGGGAATTCGTCATCGACGGCGATACCCATCTGCGCGAACTGCAGGCGCGGCGCGCCGCGCTGTCCGACGACCAGGGCACGCAGATCGCCGAGACCGAGGCGGCGCTGGTGGAAGCCGGCGCCTGGAGCGCGCCTTCGCGCGCCGAGCAGTTGCTGGCCGGCCTGGGCTTCAAGCCGCACGAGTGGATGCAGCCGGTGGAGGGCTTTTCCGGCGGCTGGCGCATGCGCCTGGCGCTGGCGCGCGCGCTGATGGCGCCGTCGGAACTGCTGCTGCTGGACGAACCCACCAACCACCTGGACCTGGACGCCATGCTGTGGCTGGAGAAATGGCTGGCCGCCTATCCCGGCACCGTCATGCTCATCTCCCACGACACGGAGTTCCTGGACGCGGTGGCGCGCTCGGTGCTGCATTTCGACCACGGCAAGCTGGTCCGCTACAAGGGTGGCTATGCCGACTTCCTGACGCAGCGCGCCGAGCGCCTGCGCCAGAGCAGCCTCGCCTACGAAAGGCAGACGCGCGAGGCGGCCCGCCTGCAGGGCTTCATCGACCGTTTCAAGGCCAAGGCGTCCAAGGCCAAGCAGGCGCAGAGCCGCGTGAAGGCGCTGGCCCGCATGCAGGTGCTGGCGCCGCTGCATGCCGAAGCCGGCATCGACATCCGCATCCCCTCGCCCGACCACATGCCCGACCCGCTGCTCACGCTGGAGCATCTGTCGGCAGGCTACACGGACGAGGCCGGAAACCCCGTGCCCATTCTGCGCGACGTCACGCTCATGGTGCGCGCGGGCAGCCGCGTGGGCGTGCTGGGCGCCAACGGCGCGGGCAAGAGCACGCTGATCAAGACGCTGGCCGAAGAGCTGCCACCGCAGGCCGGCACGCGCCGCGCCTCGCGCGGGCTGGCCATCGGCTACTTTCACCAGCACCAGCTCGACATGCTGGACCTGGACAGCACCCCGCTCGCGCACCTCGCCCGGCTGGCGCCGGATGCCCGCGAGCAGGAACTGCGCAACTACCTGGGGGGCTTCGGCTTTTCGGGCGACACGGTGACGAGCAAGGTGGGCCCCATGTCGGGCGGCGAGAAAGCGCGGCTGGCGCTCTCGCTCATCGTCTGGCAAAAGCCCAACCTGCTGCTGCTGGACGAGCCGAGCAACCACCTGGATGTGGAAACGCGCGAGGCCCTGGCCGCGGCGCTGGCCGAGTTCGGCGGCAGCATGCTGCTGGTTTCGCACGACCGCCATCTGCTGCGCACCACGGTGGACAGCTTCTGGATCGTGGCCGACGGCGCGGTGCGCGAGTTCGACGGCGACCTGGAAGACTACCGGGACTGGCTGGCCGCGCGCAACGCCGGCGAGCGCGCCGGCGCGGCGCGCGAAGCCGCCGCGCAGGGCGCGCCCGTGGTGGACCGCAAGGCGCAGCGGCGCGCCGAAGCCGAGCAGCGGCAGCGCCTGGCGGCGCTGCGCAAGCCGCTGGAATCCCGGCTCTCCAAGGTGGAAGCCGAAATGGAGAAGCTGCGCGGCAGGCTGCAGGCGCTGGACGCGGTGATCGCGGACCCGGACCTGTACTCCGACGCGCGCCGCGCGGAACGGCAGCAGGTCATGGCCGAGTACGGCGAGCATGGCAAGCGCATGGAAGCGCTCGAGGAGCAGTGGCTGGAACTGCAGGGCTCGCTGGAGGAAATCGAACAATCCGAAGGCTAGGGCCGGAAGGGTGGCGCAAAGAGCCGCCCTGTGCCTGTCCATGCCTACATCTACTAACAATAACAATTATCATTTATACTTTCATGATTGTTTGTTGCCATGGCCAAGGCGCTGGCTGCATGTCTACGCTTACGGATGTCTTTCTTCGCCACTACCGGGAGCTGCTGGGGTTCCTGTCCCTGCGCACCGGCTCCCGCGACGTGGCCCAGGATTGCGCGCAGGACACCTGGATCCGGCTCGCCGAGTTCAAGGACCGCACCCGCCCGGCCAATGACCGCGCCTACGTGTTCCGCGTGGCCGCCAATATCGCCACCGACTGGCACCGCCGGCGCGCGCGCGAACAGGCCCTGGCCCTCGACTATGCGGCCGCCCAGCCTCCCCGGCACGAAGCCGACACGCTGGACGTGGCCGCCGCCAGCCAGCTGGCCCGCC
This sequence comes from Achromobacter sp. DMS1, assembly GCF_001270295.1. NCBI lineage: Bacteria > Pseudomonadati > Pseudomonadota > Betaproteobacteria > Burkholderiales > Alcaligenaceae > Achromobacter > Achromobacter sp. DMS1. The sequence continues at coordinate 17,528 of NZ_LHSJ01000056.1, forward strand.
GGCTGGAAGCCGTCCTGCTCGCCCAGCCTCGCCGCAGCCTGGACGTCTTCATCATGCATCGCCATGACGGCATGAGCTACCGCGCCATCGCCGAACGCCTCTCCATTTCCGTCAGCGCCGTCGAAAAACACATGATGCGCATCCTGCTGGCCTGCGACCAGGCGCTGGCGGCATGAGCCTTGCCGACGGCTTCCGGCGCGGGCGCCGAAGCGCGCGGCCCGACAGCGGCCAGCCGGGCAATCGCGCCGCCACCGAACAGGCCTCGCTCTGGGTGGTGCGGCGCAGCGGCCAGCCTCCGGACGCGCGGGCGCAGTCCGAATTCGAAACCTGGTACCAGGCCGACGCGAGCCACGCGGCCGCCTACGACCGCCTGGCACGCGTCTGGCGCAGCATGGCCGAAGTGGACCGCGCCGCGCTGCGCGCCCGACCCGCCCGCAAGCGGCGCGCGGCCCGC
>NZ_LHSJ01000057.1:0-22715 GCF_001270295.1 Achromobacter sp. DMS1
GCAAGGCCGGGCCGGGCGACCCGGCCGTCTCGATCGCGCGCGGCGCGCGCGTGCTGGGCGCGCGGTATCCGCGCTGACCCCGCCCGGGCCCCGCGGCATTGCGCCGCGCCCAGCAAAAAGCCCTGCGTCGTGAAACGCAGGGCTCTTGTTGCGGACGCGGACGGCGGCGCGCTTTACACCGAGAACGACGAACCGCAACCGCAGGTCGTGGTGGCGTTGGGGTTGCGGATCACGAACTGCGCGCCTTCGAGGTCTTCCTTGTAGTCGATCTCGGCGCCGACCAGGTACTGAAAGCTCATGGGATCGACCAGCAGCTGCACGCCGTCCTTGTCGAGCACGGTATCGTCCTCGTTCACGACTTCGTCGAAGGTGAAACCGTACTGGAAACCGGAACAGCCGCCACCCTGCACGAACACGCGCAGCTTGAGCTCGGGGTTGCCTTCTTCGGCCAGCAGGTCCTTGACCTTGGCGGCTGCCGAGTCGGTAAAGATGAGGGGAGCAGGCGGCGCGGCCTGCAGGTCGACGGTTTCGGTCACTGCATTCATGTTTGGCTCCTGGCCGGTACGGCCAAATTCGGGGAGCGGCGTCGCCGCTCGTATGGTTCCACTATAGCGCAGGCCCCGCCCGGACTCAAAGTTCGAGCTTGGCGCTGCGGGAAGCGCGCACGATGTCTCCTTCCAGCACGCTGACCGTGATGCTTTCGGGGACAAATCCCTCCGGCAGGGCCAGCACACCCTGACTGCGCTGATACTGATCGAACTGCAAGGGCATGAGGCCCGGGCCGGGCTGGCCCGCTCCCGCGGCTTCCACAGTCTGGGCGGAGCCGGCTTCGGCCGTCGCGGTTTCGCCCTTGACCTGCATGGGCTGGAGATCGACCGTGACGGTTTCTCCATGGAGCACGCCCGTGGCCTGGAAGCGCAGGGAGCCCGAGAACGGTGCGCCGGGACGCCCGCTGCGCATCAGCAGCACACGGTAGCGCAGTCCGCCGCCGGCGCGTTCGACCTCCATGCCCCGGATATCGACCGCGCCCTCCGGCCCGGGCGGCAGCAGCTGCTCATAAAAAGCGAGCTGGTCGCGCACGCGCCCGACCTCGGCTTCGCTGGCGCGCAACTGGGTTTCGAGTTCCTGCCGCGCCGCCCGTTCGATGACGAGCTCGCCATCGGCCTTGTCCAGTTGGCCGCGCGTGTAGCGCAGGGCCGCCGCTTGCTGGCGCACGGCCTCCTGCTGGGCCGCCCACTGCGAGGCGTCGAGCACGACGGCGTCCTTGGGCTTGTAGCGCTTCTGGGCATAGAAGTAGCCCCCCGCCGCGCCCAGCGCAGCCCCCAGGCACAGGCCCGCAATGAGGCGCAACGCCGCCTGGGCGGGGGGCGGGGCGAGGCGGGCTGGTCTTCGGGCATGGAAACCTGGCTGGCGGGCGGCGCGACCGAGCGGAGCGCTCAGGGCAGGATGGCAACCTGGTCCAGGCCCGTGGTTTCGGCCAGGCCGAACATGAGGTTCATGTTCTGCACGGCCTGCCCCGCCGCGCCCTTCACGAGGTTGTCCTGGACCACCATGACGATGAGCTGGTCGCCGCCGCCGGGCCGCGCAAGCGCGATGCGCAGGTTGTTCGAGGCGCGCACCGAACGCGTTTCGGGCAGGCTGCCGGCCGGCATCACGTCCACGAAAGCCTCGTCGGCGTAGCGCTGCTCGTACAGGGCCTGGAAGTCCGTGTCGCGGGCCTCGGGCAGGATGCGGGCGTACAGCGTGGAATACATGCCGCGAATCATGGGCACCAGGTGCGGCACGAAGGTCAGGCCCACCTTGCCGCCCGCAATCTTTTCGAGCTGGGCCACGATTTCCGGATGGTGGCGATGGCCCGCCACGCCGTAGGCCTTGAAATTGTCGGACGCTTCGGAGAAGAGCGAGCCCACTTCGGCCTTGCGGCCGGCGCCCGACACGCCCGACTTGCAGTCGGCGATGAGAGTCTGCGTATCGACCAGCTTCTTGCCGCCCTCGAGCAGCGGAGCCAGGCCCAGCAGCACGGTGGTGGGATAACAGCCCGGGTTGCCGATGACGCGGGCCTTGGAGATGGCCTCGCGGTTTAGTTCGACCAGCCCGTACTGCGATTCGGCCAGAATGTCGGGGCAGGTATGGGGGATCTTGTACCAGCGTTCGAATGTGGGCACGTCCTGCAGGCGGAAGTCGGCCGCCAGGTCGATGACGCGCGTGCCCGCCGCGATGAGCTCCTGAGCCTGCGCCATGGCCACGCCGTGCGGCGTGGCGAAGAACACCACGTCGCAATCCGTCAGGGTGGCTTTCTCGGGAGCCGAGAAAGCCAGCTTCACGCGGCCGCGCAGGTTCGGATACATGTCCGCCACCGGCAGGCCGTCTTCCTTGCGGGAGGTGATGGCGGTGAGTTCCACGTTGGGGTGCTGCGAGAGCAGGCGCAGCAGCTCGACGCCGGTATATCCGGTGCCGCCGACGATGCCGACCTTGATACGGGTATTCGATGCGTGTGCCATGATGAGGGGAGCTCTTCGTAGGACGAAGCTAGATTGTATCGCCCGGTCCCGGGCGCCGGGCAGGAAACAAAAGGCCGCTTTCGCGGCCTTTTTGCAGCACATTAGCGCTTGCTGAACTGCTTGCGGCGACGCGCCTTGCGGAAGCCGACCTTCTTGCGTTCGACTTCGCGGGCATCGCGGGTGACGAAGCCGGCTTGCGACAGCGCGGACTTCAGGTTGGCGTCGTAGTCGATCAGGGCGCGCGTGATGCCGTGACGGACCGCGCCGGCCTGGCCGGTTTCACCGCCGCCGTGCACGTTGACCTTGATGTCGAACGATTCGAGATGGCCGGTGAGCTCCAGCGGCTGGCGCACGACCATGCGGCCGGTTTCGCGGGCGAAGAATTCGTCGACGGGCTTGCCGTTGACGATGATCTTGCCCGTGCCCTTCTTGATGAAAACGCGGGCCACCGAGGTTTTGCGACGGCCGGTTCCGTAGTTCCAGTTACCGATCATGGCGTTTCCTTAGATATCCAGCGTCTTGGGCTGCTGGGCGGCGTGCGGGTGCTCGGCACCGGCGTACACCTTGAGTTTCTTGATCATCGCGTAGCCCAGAGGACCCTTGGGCAGCATGCCCTTGACAGCCTTCTGAATGGCGCGGCCGGGAAAACGCTCCTGCATTTTCTCGAAGTTCGTTTCGCGGATACCGCCCGGGTAGGTGGTGTGGCGGAAGTACTTCTTGTCCTTCGCCTTGGTACCGGTAACGACGATGTCGGCAGCGTTGATGATGACGATGTAATCGCCCGTGTCAACGTGCGGCGTGAATTCGGGTTTGTGCTTGCCACGCAGACGGCGTGCGACTTCGCTGGCCACACGACCGAGGACCTTGCCCTTGGCGTCGATCACAAACCAGTCACGTTGGACTTCATGCGGCTTGGCCACAAAGGTCTTCATGATGGTTCCTAGATAAAGAAGATTTTCCCTGGCCGGACAGCCCGGCCAGCGGTTTCTTTCCCCGATTCGCCTTTGCCTGGGAAATCGTGCGCGGCATCGAACGACATCGCGCGGCATTCCGGAAAAAGGGTATCGATCGGCCGATCGCCTAAGCGTTGTTATTACCCGCCCGTGCTACGGCCAGAATGAGGGAAAGCCCACAATTCTAGCACAACTGCTCAAATTTTGGGCAAGCCCTCCCAGGGGCGCCCCCCGGGGGGCTTGCCGGCTCATGCGCCCAGGTACGCTTCCAGCACCCGGGGGTGGCCGAGCAGCTCCCGGCCGGTGCCTTGCAGCGCCATGGCGCCGTTTTCGAGCACGTAGCCGTGCTGGGCAATCTTCAGCGCCTGGCGCACGTTCTGCTCCACCAGGAACAGGGTCAGGCCATCGGCATTGATGGCGCGCAGCGAGCGGAAGATTTCCTGCACCACGATGGGCGCCAGGCCCATGGAAGGCTCGTCGAGCAGCAGCAGGCGCGGCTTGGCCATGAGGGCCCGGCCGATGGCCAGCATCTGCTGCTCGCCGCCCGACAGGTTGCCCGCCATGCCCCCTATGCGTTCCTTCAGGCGCGGGAACAGGTTGAACACGTATTCCAGGTCGGCGCTCACGTTGCCCAGCCCGCGGCGGTAGGCGCCCAGCTCCAGGTTCTCCTGCACCGTCATGGTGGTGAGGATGGCGCGGCCTTCCGGCACCTGCACGATGCCGCGCGCCACGAGCTGGTGGGGCGGCAGGTTGGTGATGTCTTCGCCTTCGAAGAGAATGCGTCCGCGCGCCTTGGGCAGCAGGCCCGACAGGGCCAGCAGCGTGGTCGACTTGCCCGCGCCGTTGGCGCCCACCAGGGCGGTGATCTCCCCGGCGTTCAGGTCCAGGTCTATGCCGCGCACGGCTTCGATGTGGCCATAGTTGACTTCGAGGCCACGGACTTCCAGCATGGCGCTCATGGCCGAGCCTCCGCTTGTTCGGGTTCGTCGTCGTCCTCGCGGCCCAGGTAGGCTTCGATGACCTGTTCGTTGTTGCGGATCTCCTCGGGGCCGCCGCAGGCGATGATCTTGCCGAAGTTCAGCACCGCGATACGCTCGCACAGCCCCATGACGAAGCGCATGTCGTGCTCGATCATGAGGATGGTGTAGCCGCGGTCGCGGATGGCGAGAATCTCGCGCATGAGCTCCGTGCGCTCGCCGGTGTTCATGCCGGCCACGGGCTCGTCCAGCAGAAGCAGCCGGGGCTCGGTGGCCAGCGCGCGCGCCAGCTCGAGGCGGCGCTGCTCGCCGTACGAGAGGTTGTCGGCCAGGTCGTTGGCCTTGTGGTCGAGCCGCATCCAGGTGAGCAGCTCGTGGGCGCGGTCGCGCGCGCGGCGCTCGTGCTCGCGGAAGGCCGGCAGGCCGAGCAGCAGGCCCGGAAAGCCGTAGTTCATGTGCCGGTAGGCGCCCACCACCACGTTCTCCAGCAGCGTCATCTCCTTGAAGAGGCGGATGTTCTGGAACGTGCGGGCGATGCCCAGCCGGGTGATCTGGTGTGGCCGCTTGCGCAGCAGGCTTTCGCCGTTGAACGTGATCTCGCCGCCGCTGGGCGGCAGCAGGCCGGTGATCAGGTTGAACACCGTGGTCTTGCCCGCGCCGTTGGGGCCGATGAGGCCGAAAATGGCGCCTTCCGGCACCGACAGGTTCACGTCATGCAGCACGTGCAGGCCGCCGAAGCGCTTGGAAACGGAGGTCAGCTCAAGCATGGCGCTTGCCTCCCTGACGCATCCAGCGCTTGAAACGCGCCGGATCCCAGATGCCTTGCGGCAGGAACAACACGATCACGACCAGGATCACTCCGTTGATGACCAGGCGGAAATCCGCGAAGCCGCGCAGGACTTCGGGCAGCACGGTAATGATGAAGCTGCCGATCACGGGCCCCGCCAGGCCGCCGATGCCGCCCAGGATGGCCATGGTCAGGATTTCGACGCCGCGGTCGAAGCCATATTCGTTGGGACCGATGAAGAAGGTGAGGTGCGCGTTGAGCGCGCCCGCCAGCCCGGCGATCGCCGCGCCGGCCACGAAGGCCAGCATCTTGTTGGCGCGCACGTCGATGCCCATCAGGCCGGCGGCCGTCTCGTCGCCGCGAATGGCGTCAAAGGCGCGGCCCACCTTGGAAACGCGCACGCGCCACAGCACGAACAGCACGATTGCCACCGCCAGCACCACGTGCCACCACTGGGTGATCTGCGGAATGCCATTGAGGCCCAGCGCGCCGCCGGTGAGGGACTCGGTGTTGAGGATGGTGACGCGCACGACCTCGCCGAAGCCCAGGGTGGCCATGGCCAGGTAGACGCCCGACAGCCGCAGGGTGGGCAGGCCGATGAGCAGCGCCACCAGCGCGGGAGCCGCCATGCCGCCGGCCAGCGCCACGGAGAACGGCATTTCGTAATTCATGGTGAGAAGCGCCGCCGTGTAGGCGCCGATTCCCATGAAGGCCGCGTTGGCCATGGCCAGCATGCCGCAGGCCAGCGTCAGCCAGATGGAAAGGGCCAGGAGGGCGTTGGTGCCCAGGGTGAGCACCAGGTTGCCGTAGATGGCCCAGAAGTTTTCGAATCCGCTCATCGGTTATGCCTTGCGTTGAACCACTTTGCCGAACAGCCCCTGCGGACGCACCAGCAGGATCAGGAACAGCAGCCCGAATGCAACCGCGTCGCGCATGGTGGAGCCGATGTACGCCACCGACAGCACCTCGGCAAAGCCCAGGAACAGGCCGCCCAGCATGCGCCGCGGATGTCGCCCATGCCGCCCAGGATGATGACGGCGATGCCCTTGTGCAGCATGGGCTGCCCCATGAGCGGGAAGAGCGCGTTGGAATACAGGCCGATGAGCACGCCGGCCACGCCGCCCAGGGCGGCGGCGGCGAAGGAAGTAGTGACGAAGAGCCGCTCGACGTTGATGCCCAGCAGCCAGGCTGCCTTGGGCGATTCGGCGATGGCGCGCAGCGCGCGGCCGAACTGGGTGCGGCGCATGACGAACATGAGCACGGCCATGAGGGCGAAGGACAGGAAGATGATGCCCAGCTCGATGACGGTGAGGTGCAGGCCCGCGACTTCGATGATCTCTTCCGGCACGGTGCCGTGCGGAAAACGCAGGTTGGCCGCGCCGAAGATCCCCTGCGCGGCGTTGTTCAGGATGATGCCCACGCCGATGGTGGCGATCATGGGAATCAGGTGCGGCGCGTTGCGCTTGCGCAGCGGTTTGAGCACCAGGTAGTCGATGACGACGCCCGCCAGGCCGGCCACGAAGAAGGCCGCGACCAGCGCGCCCCACAGGGGCAGGCCGAGCTGGGTCACCACGACCAGGGCCGCGTAGGCGCCGACCATGAATACCGCGCCGTGCGCCAGGTTGATCACCCCGAGCACGCCGAAGACCAGCGTGAAGCCCAGCGCGAAGAGGGCGTATACACAGCCCAGCGACAAGGCATTGACGAATTGTTGTTCCAACATGATGGGACGTTCCAAATCTGACTGAAGAATCGCCACGCAGCGCCCCCGCGCGCTCGCCGCCCTCCCCGCGAAGGGCATGGCTGTTGTTCTCGGACGGCCCCTGGGGCGAAAGGCGCTCCGCGCGGCGCGGGAGCGCCCTCAAGCGTCAGGGGCGGCCCTGCCGCAAAACGCTTGCGGCCGTCATGGGGCCGCAAGGCGGTGCCGCGCGGGACGCGGACGGCTTACTTCTCGATGACGTACTTGCCGTCCTTGGTGACGCTGACGATCGGGGCCTGGTCGGCGTCGTAGCCGGCCGGCTTGCCGGCGCGGTCCTTGGCCTGGCGGAACTTGAACGGGCCGGTGGCGCCGGTCCACTGCACCGAGGGCAGCGCGTCGCGCAGGGCGGCGCGGTCCTTGGCCAGGGCGCCGGTGAGCTTGGTGTTCTTCAGCGCCTGGGCCACGATGTGCATGGCGTCGTAGGACTGCGCCGAGAACTGGTCGGGCGCGGCGCCGAACTTGGCCTTGTAGGCGTCGATGAACTTCACGTTCTCGGGCGACTTGTTCTCGATGGACCACGGGCTGCCGATCCAGAGGTTGTTCGACGCGCCGCCGGGGGCCAGGTCGAAGATCTTGACCGAGTTCATGCCGTTGCCGCCGATGACGGGCACGTTGATGCCGAGCTGGCGGGCCTGCACCATGATGGGCGCGCCTTCGGCCAGCAGCGCCGAGAGCACGATGGCGTCGGGGTTGGTGCCCTTGATCTTGGTGAGCTGGGCCTTGAAGTCCACGTCGCCCTTGGCGAAGGTTTCGGTGGTGGTGACCGGGATCTTCTGGTCTTCCAGGGCCTTCTTGAAGTTGTCGTAGCCGCTCTTGGTGAAGACGTCGTCATTGCCGTAGAGCACGGCGACGTTCTTCAGGCCGGTCTTGGCCTTGACGGTGGCGATGGTGGCCGGCAGCACATCGGCCTCGGTGACCGAGTTGCGGAACACGTAGTTGCCGATGGAGGTGATGCCGTCGGCGGTGTTGGAGGTGCCGAAGACCACGGTCTTGGCGGCCTGGGCGATGGGGTCGGCGGCCTGGGCCGAGTTCGACAGCGTGGGGCCGAACACCATCAGCACGTTGTCCTTGAAGATCAGCTTCTTGAAGACGTTGATGGCTTCTTCTTTCTTGCCCTGCTCGTCTTCGATCACCAGCACGATCTTGTTGCCGTTGATGCCGCCCGCGGCGTTGATTTCATCGGCGGCCAGCTGGAAGCCGTTGCGGATCGACGCGCCGTATTGCGCGGCGCCGCCGGACAGGGCCTCGGCCACGCCGAGCTTGATGTCGGCCGCGTGGGCAGCCGGGACGACGCCGGCGGCGATCAGCGCGGCCAGCAGCTTCTTGGTCTTCGATTGCATGGTTGATACCACCCTAAAGTCTGTCTCGGAATATTGGAATCCAGGCGGGCATGCCGCCGGATTTGACGTCGGATGGCGCCTAAAGCCGCCACGTTCGCGCGTCAAGACCCGGGATATTACTCCTTTGTATCAGGCCGAAACTCGAATGCCATTCAACAAAAGGCATGAAACCGCCCATTTTTTTGTAAAAAAACGGGGTCTACCCGCAAAAACCCCGACTTCTCGCCGAATGCCATTCGGCATCCGGCCCCTCCTCAGCCGCGGCCGGACAGCGCCACGCCCAGATACTGCTCGTAAGCCCCCTGGGTGAGACGCAGCCAGGGCATGGCGGCGTCGCGAAAACCCATGTAATTGTCGTGAATCGCCTTGAACCCCGGCTGCTTCGCGGCCATTTCCTGATAGGCCGCCTGGGCCGCGTCGAACGCGGCGTCCAGGACGGAGCGCGGATAGGCGCGCACCAGGGCGCCGCCAGCCGACAGGCCGGCCAGCGCCTGGGGATTGCGGGCCGCGTACCGCGTCGTGGTGGCCGCGTGCGCCGCCCGGGCGGCCGATTCCACCATCGACTGATAGTTCTTGGGCAGCTTGCTCCAGGCCTCTTCGTTGATATAGAGCGACATCTGCTCGCCGGGCGCCCACCAGGCCGGCGCGTAGTAATACTTGGCTACGTTGTTCAGGCCGCGCAGGCCGTCGTCGTAGGGCCCGGCCCCGGCCACCGCCTGCAGGCCCTCTTTTTCGGCCGCCTGGGCCAGCTCGTCGTCCGGCGTCTGCACGGGCGCCGCGCCCAGGCGCTTCCAGATGTCGGCGGCCAGGCCGCCGGCCCGGATCTTGAGGTCCTTGAGGTCGGATTCGCGCCGGATTTCCTTGCGGAACCAGCCGCCCATCTGCGGGCCCGTGTTTCCGAGCGGGAAATTGACGATCTTCAGCGGCTTGAACAGCTCGCGCGTCAGGCGCAGGCCGTCGCCCTCGTACATCCAGGCGTCCATCTGGGCCGCGTCCAGGCCGAAGGGCGCGGCGGCGTCGAACAGGAACGCGGGATTCGCGCCGTAGAGCGCGAGCGAGGAGCCATGGCCGCAATCGGCCTTGCGCGCGGCGACTGCCTCCACCAGCCCGGAGGCCGGGGCGAGCTCGCCCTCGGGATAATGGCGGATGCCGAACTTGCCGCCAGTGGCCTCGGAAACGTATTTGCAGAAAAGCTCGCCGGCGCCGAAGCGCAGGTCCAGCTTCTGGGGAAAGCCCGAGGCCATGCGCCAGTTGAGCGAGGGCATGTCCTGCGCCAGCGCGGGCGCGCCCAGCGCGGCGCCGGCCGCCGCCGCGCCGACTCCCGCCTGCTTCAAGAATGAACGTCGTTGCATGTCGATGCTCCTGCGCCGCCGGGATGCGGCGCGGCGTATCCGCCGGATATTACACGTTGCGTCTTGCCCGATCGCTACAGGAATTCCCGGGCGACGGCGGCATCAGGCCCCGGCGACCGCCATCTGCTCGATCAGGATGGAACCCGTGGTCTTGGTGCCGCGCGAGATGGCGTCCGCGCCCACCGCCACGATCTGCTTGAACATTTCCGCCAGGTTGCCGGCGATGGTGACTTCCTGAACCGCGTGCTGGATCACGCCATTCTCGACCCAGTAGCCGAAAGCGCCGCGGGAGTAATCGCCCGTCACGTAGTTGACGCCCTGGCCGATGAGCTCGGTGACCAGGAAACCGGTGCCCATCTTGCGCAGCATGGCCTCGAAATCGTCACCGGGCCTGGTGAGCGTGGAAGAGAACGCCAGGTTGTGCGAGCCGCCGGCATTGCCCGTGGTGGCCATGCCCAGCTTGCGCGCGGTGTACGAAGACAGGAAATAGCCCTGCAGCACGCCGTCGGCCACCACGTGGCGCTTGCGCGTGCGCACGCCTTCGTCGTCGAAGGGCGAGCTGCCCATGGCGCCGCGGATGTGCGGGTCTTCGGTAAGGTTGATGTGGCCCGGGAAGATGGGCTTGCCCAGCGCGTCGAGCAGGAAGCTGGCCTTGCGGTAGAGCGCCCCGCCGTTGGCGGCCTGGGTCAGCGCGCCCACCAGGCCCAGGGCCAGCGGCGCCTCGAAGAGCACGGGAAACTTGCCCGTGCGGATGCGGCGCGCCGACAGGCGCGAGAGCGTGCGTTCGGCGGCATAGCGGCCCACCGCCTCGGGCGAGGCCAGGCGGGCGGGATCGCGCTCGGAGGTGTACCAGTAGTCGCGCTGCATGTTGTCGCCGCGGCCGCGATGGGCGCCACCGACAGGCTGTGCCGCGAATAGGGGTAGCCGCCCAGGAAGCCGCGCGTGTTGCCCATGACGAACTGGCCTTCGTAGGTGTTCACGGTGGCGCCGTCGGTGTTGGTGATGCGCGCGTCCACCTCGCGCGCCGCGCGTTCGGCGCGCAGGCCCAGCTCGATGGCTTCCTCGGTGGAAATGTTCCAGGCGTGGTGCAGATCCAGGTCGGGGAACTCGGTGGCGAGCTGGTCGGCGTCGGGCAGGCCGGCGGCCGGATCGGCGGCGGTGTGGCGGGCGATGTGCCAGGCCGCCTCGACCGTCTGGCGCAGCGCGGCCTCGGAGAAATCGGAGGTGGAGGCCGAGCCGCGGCTCTGGCCGGCGTAGACCGTCAGGTCCAGCGCGCGGTCGCGCGTCTGCTCGACCGTCTCGACGTCGTTCTTGCGCACCGAGACAGACAACCCCAGGCTTTCCGAGACCTCCGCGGCGGCGTCGGAGGCGCCGATCCGGCGCGCGTATTCGAGGGTTTGCTGCACGAGCTCGGAAAAGCGCGCGTGATTGGCCGCCAGCGGCAGGGAAGAGGAGGTTTTAACCATTGCTGTCCAGTTTGCAGAGACGGTTATCATAGCCAAGTCTGTCATTGCGCAGTTTTCCATGAATTCCCACACCGAAGAAGAACCCGCCGGCGACGGCTACGACGAGAACGGCTACGACCGCCCGAGCAAGTCGCAGATCAAGCGCGAGATGCACGCCCTGCTCGACCTGGGCAAGCAGCTCGTGGAACTTTCGCCCGAGCGGCTGAAGCAGTTGCCGCTGCAAGAGCGCCTGTACGAGGCCATCCGGCTCGCCCAGCGCACCACCAGCCGCGAAGGACGCCGGCGCCAGATCCATTTCGTGGGCAAGCTGATGCGGGAGGCTCCCGCCGACGAGATCCGCGCCCAGCTCGACGTCTGGGCCCGGGGCTCGCGCGAGGAAACCGCCGCCATGCACCGGCTGGAAACCCTGCGCGACCGCCTGCTGTCCGACGACGACGCGCTCACCCGCCTGCTTGCCGACCACCCCGAGGCCGAGGCCCAGCACTTGCGCTCGGTGATCCGCGCCGCGCGCAAGGAGCAGGCGGCCAACGCCGCGCTGCTGCCCGGCCAGGAGCCGCAGAAAAAGCATTACCGCGCCCTCTTCCAGGCCCTGAAAGCCCTCGAATCCTGATTCCCATGACCGCTCCCGCCGACCTGCTCGACTGCATCGAGATCGAAACCGCGCCCAATCCCACGCACGCCGTCATCTGGCTGCACGGCCTGGGCGCCGACGGCAACGATTTCGTGCCCATCGTGCCCGAACTGCGGCTGCCGGCCGGGGCGGCGGTGCGCTTCGTGTTTCCGAACGCTCCCGTGCAGCCCGTGACGATCAACAACGGCATGGCGATGCGGTCCTGGTATGACATCCTCGTCATGGACCTGGTGCGGGTCGAGGACGGCCAGGGCATACGGCGCTCGGAGGCCGAGGTCCGCAAACTGATCGCCCGGGAAAACGCGCGCGGCATCCGCACCTCGCGCATCGTGCTGGCCGGCTTCTCGCAGGGCTGCGCCATGACGCTGCACACCGGCCTGCGGCTGCCCGAGCAACTGGCGGGCATGATCGGGCTGTCGGGCTACCTGCCCCTGATCGACACGGCCGAGGCCGAACGCCATGCCGCCAACGCGGGCACCCCCATCTTCCTCGCCCACGGCCTGTACGACCCGGTGGTGCCCCTGGCGCGCGCCAAGGCCACGCTGGCCGAACTGCAGCGCCTGGGCTGCGACGTGAGCTGGCACACCTATCCCATGCCCCATTCGGTGTGCGCCGAGGAAGTGGCCGACATCTCGGCCTTCCTGGGACGCGTGCTGGGCTGAACGCCCCGCCGATTCACGCGGACGCGCGGATGCGCGGGTTCCGTGCCGCCCGCGGCGGCTCGGCCAGCTGCGCTCGGCCTTTTTCGCATTTTGGTATACCAACTGGTATTCCAGCCTCGCATTCTCCTTGCTCGGCTTCTTGATTTCCATAGAGAAAAACGCCAATGGGAAATTGCTTGTCGCCGGTTTGTATTGAATATAGTATTCGATCCATGCTGTAACGCCCCGGGATGCCAGGGCCTGTTGTTGTAGTCGATTGCCCCTTTGGCCAATATGCGCCGGGTTTCGGCGCTCGCTCATCCACAGGAGAAAATCCCGTGAAGCCCCTGTCTCGCCTGGCCGCCCTGGCGGCCGTCGCCCTCGTGGCCGTATCCGGCGCCAGCCGCGCCGAAGCCCTCAATCCTCCCGTGAAGGTGCGCTACGAAGAGGTCGTGCGCTCCATCCTGTACGTTCCCAAGTACGTCGCGCTGTCGCAAGGCTATTTCAAGGACGCCGGCCTGGACGTGTCCATGAAGACCTCGCAGGGCACCGACAAGGGCATGACCGCCCTGCTGTCGGGCAGCGCCGACATCGTGCTCATCGGGCCCGAGGCCTCCATCTACGTGCAGAACAGCGAATCGCCGGTCAAACCCAAGATCTTCGCCGGGCTCACCGCCACCGACGGCTTTTTCCTGCTGTCGCGCAAGCCGATGGAGAAATTCGACTGGAGCATGCTCAAGGGCAAGGAGATCATCGGCTTTCGGCCCGGGTCCAACCCCATCGTCTTCCTGGAAACCGCGCTGCGCAAGCATGGCGTGGACCCGCAGAAAGACGTAAAGCTGCTGAACAACATCGGCATACCGGCGCGCGCCGGCGCGTGGATGGCGGGACAGGGCGAGTACGGCATTTTCCTGGAGCCCGAGGCCGGCGAACTGGTGCGCAACGGCAAGGGCTACATCGTGGCATCCATCGGCCACGAAGTGGGCCCGGTGGACTACACCGTGTTCACCGCGACCGACAAGTACATCCGCGACAACCCCAAGGTCATCCAGGCCTGGACGGATGCGGTGGCCCGCGCCGAGAAGTACGTGAACGACACGCCGGCCGACAAGCTGGCGCCGCAGATCATGAGCTTTTTCCCGGGCATGGACGAGAAGGCCGTCGCCGAGGCCATCGAACGCTACAAGAAATACCAGATCTGGAAATCCACGCCGCTCGTGACGGCGCAGGCCATCAACCAGCTGCAGGACATGCTGGTGGCCAGCTCCGTCATGAAGGACAGCGCCCGCGTGAAATACGAGGACGTGGTGGTGCCCGATTTCGCCCGGAAGGTGCAATGATGGGGGCCGCCGTCCACAGCCTCAAGCCGGCGGCCGCGCCGGCCAAGGTCGAGCTGCGCGAGGTCTGTCTGAGCTACTTCACGCCGGAAGGCGAAACCGAGGCGCTTTCCAATGTGTCGTTCTCCCTGGCGCCGGGCGAATTCGTCAGCCTCATCGGGCAGAGCGGCTGCGGCAAGAGCACGCTGCTGTCGCTGATCGCCGGGCTGATCCCGCCCACCTCGGGCGCGGTCATGATCGACGGCCAGCCCGTCGTCAAGCCGAATCCGCGCATCGGCTACATGCTGCAGCAGGATTACCTGTTCGAATGGCGCACCATCCTGGACAACGTCATGCTGGGCGCGGAGATCCAGGGCCGGCGCGATGCGCGCAGCGAGGCGCGCGCCGTGCACCTGCTGGAGAAATGCGGGCTGGGCGCGTTCCTGTCGCACACGCCGCGCCAGCTCTCCGGCGGCATGCGCCAGCGCGCCGCGCTGGCGCGCGCTCGCTGGTCACCGAGCCCGACGTGATCCTGCTGGACGAGCCTTTTTCCGCGCTGGACTCGCAAACCCGGCTGGCGATTTCCGACGAAGTGGTGGACATCCTGCGCCGCGAAGGCAAGACGGTGGTGCTGGTGACCCACGACATCGGCGAGGCCATCGCCATGACCGACCGCGTCATCGTGCTGTCGCGCCGTCCGGGCCGGCTCAAGAGCCAGTACCGCATCCATTACGAAGGGGCGGCCCGCCCCACGCCGTTCCAGGCCCGTTCCCGCCCGGAGTTCAACACCTATTTCACGCAGCTCTGGGACGAGCTGGACGTACACGTGGAGGGCTGAGCCATGAATACCGCCGCCAACACCGTGCCGCTGCGCCCCGTGCGCGCGCCCAGCGAGAAGTACCTGGCCTACCTGCGGCGCGACCGCGCGCGCCGGCGCAACATCCGGATCGCCCAGGCGCTGCTGCTGGTGCTGTTTCTGTGCGCATGGGAAATCCTGCCGCGCATGCACGTCCTCAATCCGCTGCTCACCAGCTATCCGAGCGCGCTGTGGCCGACCTTCGTCGAGTTGTGGAAGAACGGCAACCTGGCGCATCACATCGCCACCACCGTGTCGGCCACGGTGGTCGGGTTCTGTCTCAGCATGGCCATCGGCATCGTGGTGGCCGCCGCGCTGTGGTGGTCCGATTTTCTCTACAAGGTGCTCGACCCGTTCCTGGTCGTGGCCAACGCCATGCCCAAGATCGCCTTCGTGCCCATCTTCTACCTCTGGCTGGGCTCGGACTACGCGGTGTACGGCATGGCCGTGGCCATCGCCGTGTTCGTCACCATCATGGTGGTGTACGCCGGTTTTCGCGGCATCGACCTGAACAAGGTGAAGCTCGCCCACACCTTCGGCGCCAGCCGCTGGCAGGTGCTGACCAAGGTGGTGCTGCCCGGCAGCGTGCCCACGCTGATCGCGGCCGTGAAGATGAACATCGGACTCGCGCTCGTGGGCGTGATCGTGGGCGAGTTCCAGTCGGCCGATTCGGGGCTGGGCTTCCTCATCATGAACGGCAGCCAGGTCTTCAAGCTCAACATCGTCATGACGGCCATCGCCGTGCTGGCGCTGATCTCCAGCCTGATGTACCTGGCCATCTATCGCATCGAGGCCGCGGTGGCGCGGCGCTACGGATAAGGAGCGGCCATGGAATTCCCCCAATGGGTGCAGGACCGCGTGATCGCGCGCCAGGGCCGCCTGCATCCCTACGATGACCTGCCCGGCCCGCGCACGGCCGTGGTGGTGGTGGACATGCAGCGCTACTTCACGCTGCCCGGCTACCAGGGCGAATGCGCGAGCGCCCGCGCCATCGTCGAGCCGATCAACCGCCTGTGCGCGGCCGTGCGCGTGCCGGCGGCCACCGTGGTCTGGGTGCAGACCGCCTCGGACAACGCGGACGCGTTCTGGTCGCATCACCACGGCGTGATGCTGACGCCCCGAGCGCAGCCGCAGGCGGCTGGAAACGCTGCGCCGCGACTCCCCGGGGTTCGGGCTGCACGACGACCTGCGCACGGAAGACGGCGACCTGCGCGTGGTCAAGCGCTTCTACAGCGCCATGGCGCCCGGCTCCTCGGAGCTGGAGCCGCTGCTGCGCGGCCGGGGCGTGGACACGCTGCTGATCGCCGGCACGGTAACCAACGTCTGCTGCGAGTCCACCGCGCGCGACGCCATGATGCGCGATTTCCGCACCATCATGATCGACGACGCGCTGGCCGCCGTGACGCAGGCCGAGCATGAGCATGCCCTGTACGGCTGGATGCTGTTCTTCGGCGACGTGCTGTCGGTGGACGAGGCCGCGGCGCGGCTGCGCCCGGCCCGGCCGCAGCGCCGCACGGCTTAGGGCGCGTCAGCCTCGGGCCACGCCTCCCCCGATTCCGCGGCCCGCCTCAGGCCAGGTTCAGCCAGACCCGCCGCATGGTCGGGTCTTCGGGGTCCGGGTCGTTGGTGAAGCCCAGGCGCGTCATGAGCGAGAGCATGGGCCGGTTGGAGGACAGCACCAGGCCGTCGATGTACTCCAGGCCCTGCTCGCGCGCGGCGTCGATCAGCGCCGTCATGAGCTGGCGGCCCAGGCCGCGCCGCTGCCAGTCGTCGCCGATGACCAGGGCGTACTCGGCGCCCCGGCCGTCCGGGTTGCGCAGATAGTGGGCAAAGCCCACCAGCACCTCGTGCGGGTGGCCCCGGTTGGCCGGATTGGGCATCTGCGTGGCCGCCACCAGCGCCAGTTCGCGGTGGTAGTCCACCTGCGTGTAGCGCGACAGCATGCGCGGCGTCAGCTCGCGCATCATGGACACGAAGCGCATGTAGCGCGAACGCTCCGACAGGTTGCGGATGAAAGCCTGCAGCGGCTCCGCGTCTTCGGGCCGGATCGGGCGCAGCACCCAGGGCATGCCGTCGGCGAAGCGGCGCACCTGCACCAGCCGCGCCGGATACGGATGGATGGCCATGTGCGGGTAGCCCGAGGTCTGCGGCGACTCGCAGCCCGGCGTGTCGGTGAGCACGAGCCGCAGCCCGCCCGCGCGCAGGTGGGCCTCGCCCGCATAGAGCGGATCGATGTCCAGGGACTCGATGTCGGGCATTTCCGAAACCATTTCCGACACCAGCACCAGCGCCTGCTGCAAGGCTTCCGCCGCGAGGTGCCCGATGCGCGGCGCCAGCACGCGGCGCCACAGCCGGCTGCGCACCACGATCTGGCGCGCCAGGAAGCCGTTGAGCGGCGGCAGGTCGATGCCGCGGTCGGCCGGCGACAGTTCGGCGTCGGGGCCGCCCGCGCCGAAGCGGATCACCGGGCCGAACTGCGGGTCGCGCCGCACGCGGATCGCCATGGGGGCGCGACTCCGGCTCGCCCGGCGTAACCGACGCGGGCAAGCTCGGTCAGCGCACGTTGAACAGCCCGAGCAGCCGACGGATCTCGCCGTGGTTGAGCTCGCGCCGGCCCTCGGCGCGCACGGCGGCCAGCATGTCGCGCGCGGCGGACAGGTCCGGCACGTGGGTGGGCGGCTCGGGCGGCTGGGTCTGCAGCAGCAGCTGCTGGTTGTAATAGTGCGTGGCCAGCACGCCGAAGGCGTCGGCGGCGGACTCGGGCGTGCGAAAGGCCGGCGTGCCGGCGTCGTCCAGCATGCGGCGCAGCGGCCGCATGCCCGCGTCTCCCATGAAGCAGGTGACCACCGGCTTGCGGGCCTTGGGCGCGATCTGCGCCAGCTCGCTGGCCACCGCGTGCATGTCGGCCAGGGCATCGGGCGCCAACAGCACCAACACCCCGTCCACCCCCGAATCGTCCAGCACCACGTCCAGGATGGCGCGGATGCGCTCGGGCGTGAGCAGGGGTATAGGTGATGACGGGGTTGGCCACGGGCGGCGTCCGGCTTTGCATGGGATGCGGACTACAGTCCGATCGACCAGCGGGTATTCGCCCACATTCCGGAAGACNCGCAGCCCAGGCCCGCCTCGTGCTGGGCACGCCCTGGGCGCGGGTGGTGCTCCTGACGGTATTCATCGAAGGGCTGCTGGTCTTCGGCGCGCTGGCCTTCGCGCCGTCCTACCTGCATGCGCGCTTCGGCATCTCGCTGACGGCGGCGGGCGCGCTGGTGGCGGTATACGCCGTGGGCGGGCTGCTCTATACACTGGTGGCCGGGCGGGTGCTCCGGCTGCTGGGCGAGCGCGGGCTGGCGGTGTCGGGCGGGCTGGTGCTGGGCCTGGCGTTCCTGTCGTATCTGCTGGGCCCGGTCTGGGCATGGAGCCTGCTTGCCAGCATGCTTGCCGGTTTCGGCTATTACCTGCTGCACGCCACGCTGCAGACCAACGCCACGCAAATGGTGCCCTCGGCCCGCGGCACGGCGGTGGCCTGGTTCGCCTCGTGCCTGTTCATGGGGCAGGCGGCCGGCGTGGCGCTGGCGGGGTCGTGGTGGACA
Organism: Achromobacter sp. DMS1; assembly: GCF_001270295.1. Taxonomy (NCBI): domain Bacteria; kingdom Pseudomonadati; phylum Pseudomonadota; class Betaproteobacteria; order Burkholderiales; family Alcaligenaceae; genus Achromobacter; species Achromobacter sp. DMS1. Next base: position 18,170 of record NZ_LHSJ01000057.1, read on the forward strand.
GCGTGGGCGTGGCCGCGCTGTTCGGCGGCTCGGCCGCCATGTTGCCGCTGCTGGGCGCGGGTTTTGCGCGGGCGGCCAAGCGCCGCGCGGCGCCGGCGTGTCTGAGGCGGCCAGGCCCGGCGCGCCAGGCAGCGGGGCCGGGGCCCGTCGGCGCTTACCGGGAGCCCTGCGCGGCCTCCAGGCGCGCCAGCACGGTTTCCTTGCCCAGCAGGGCCAGGCACGGCGTCGACCGCCGGCGTCTGCGCCTGGCCGGTGACGGCCACGCGAGCGGGATGCCGAGCTGCGGCACTTCAGGCCGCGGTCGGCCCAGCATCGGCCTTGATGAGGGCGGAAAGCTCTCGCGGCGTCCAGTCGGCGTCGCGCGCCCGCGCGGCGAAGTCGGCCAGCGCCTCGCGCGCGCGCTCGGCGAGGTGGCTGGGCGGCCAGCTCGGGCGAGGCGGGCTTGAACTCCCCGCAGAAGAGCATGGCGCCGTCGGCGAGCTGCTCCCAGCGTTTCGGCGCGGTCTTTCAGCAGCGCCATCACGCCCGGCAGATCGGTCTTTTCGGCCTGAGCCGCCGCGCGCGGCGATGCGGCGCGCCACCCGGCGGGCCAGCTCGGCCGGGTCCATCTGCTTGATGTAGTGGGCGTTGACCCAGTTCAGCTTCTTGGGGTCCCACTGCGAAGCCGACTTGGACAGGTGGCGGGTGTCGAACCACTCCACCAGCTGCTCGCGGCTGAAGATCTCGTCGTCGCCGTGGCTCCAGCCCAGGCGGGCCAGGTAGTTGATCATGGCCTCGGGCAGATAGCCTTCGCGGTCGTATTCCATGACGTTGACCGCGCCGTGGCGCTTGGACAGCTTCTCGCCATCCGGGCCCAGGATCATGGGCACGTGGCCGTATTCCGGCAGCGTGGCTCCCAGCGCGCGCAGGATGTTGATCTGGCGGGGCGTGTTGTTGACGTGGTCGTCGCCGCGCAGCACGTGGGTGATGCCCATGTCCCAGTCGTCGACCACCACGCAGAAGTTGTAGGTGGGAGTGCCGTCCGGGCGCGCGATGATGAGGTCGTCCAGTTCGCCGTTGTCGAAGCTGATGGGGCCCTTGACCAGGTCGTTCCAGGCCGTGGCGCCGGTCTGGGGGTTCTTGAAGCGCACCACGGGCTTGCGGCCTTCCGGGACGGGGGGCAGCGTCTTGCCGGGCTCGGGGCGCCAGGTGCCGTCGTAGCGCGGCTTGCTCGCCGTGCGCGCGCGCGGCCTCGCGCATGGCCTCGACTTCCTCGGGCGTGCTGTAGCAGTGGTAGGCCGTGCCGGCCGCCAGCATCTGCGCGATGACTTCGCGGTAGCGGTCCATGCGCTGCATCTGGTAGAAGGGGCCTTCGTCGGGCTGCATGCCCAGCCAGTCCATGCTGTCCAGAATGGCCTGCACCGCCTCCGGGGTGGAGCGCTCCACGTCGGTGTCTTCGATGCGCAGCACGAAGGTGCCCTGGTGATGGCGGGCGAAAGCCCACGAGAAGAGGGCGGTGCGCGCGCCGCCCAGGTGCAGGAAGCCGGTGGGCGACGGGGCGAAACGGGTGCGGACGGGAGAAGAAGCGTTGGCTGTCATGGCGGCGGAATCGGCGGCCGGGGCTGGCCTTGGACGGAAACCCGAGGCAAGCCCACGGCGGGGTTGTCTTGTTACGATGGGGGGTATTTTAGATTAGGGCCCGGCGCCCGCCATTTCCATGCTGCGACACGCACTCGCTCCCCTGTTCGAACCCCGTTCGCTGGTGATCGTCGCCGACCGGCCGCTGCCGGCCGAAAGCTCGCTCTCGCCGTCGCTGCAGGCCCGGACCACCGTGGTCCGCTGCGAGGTGGGGGCGGCGCCCGAGCTGCCCGGTTCGCTGTCGGGCCTGGGCGCGGGCGAACGTCCGGACCTGGCCCTGGTCTGCGTTTCCCCGGCCGTGCTGCCCCGAGACGCTGCGCAGGCTGGCGCCCGTGGCTCCGCGCGCGGTCATCCTGCTGCGCACGGAGATTCCCGATCCCTACCCGCGCGGCACGCTGGCGCTGTGCCGCGCCTGGGCCGAGGAAAACCGCTGCGAACTGCTGGGCCCGCGCTCGTTCGGCGCGCAGCGTCCGCGGTGCCGGGCTCAACCTCAGCCAGCACCCGGTGCTGGCCCGTTCGGGCCGGGTGGCGTTGCTGGCGCAGTCGCGTTCCATCATGGCCGCCGTGATGGACTGGGCCGAGGACGTGCACATCGGTTTTTCCACCGCGGTGTCGCTGGGCGACGAGGCCGTGGTGGGCCTGGCGCAGGTGCTGGACTACCTGGCGAGCGATCCCCGCACCGACAGCATCGTGCTCTACCTCGAAGACGTGGGGCCGGCGCGCGAGTTCATGAGCGCGCTGCGCGCGGCGGCCAGCGTCAAGCCCGTCATCGTGCTCAAGCCGGCGCTGATGCGGATCTGGCCCGCGCTGTCTTCGCAGATCGTGATCGTCATGCTGGGCTCGGCGGTGTGCTCGCAGATCGCCGCCGAGGACCTGACTTTCGCGGCCAACTTCATCCAGTCGCGCAGTTTCCGCGCCTTCGAGGTGTATTTCGCCGCCACGGGCATTTACCTGGCGCTGGCGGTGCTGCTGCGCATGGCGCTGCGCCTGGCGGGCCGGCGGCTTTTCGGCAGGCCGGCGCCATGATCGAGTTCTCGCTGTGGGACATCGTGCGCAATCTGCTGCTGGCGCCGCGCTGGACGGTGGCGCTGTCGCTGGTGGCGTTCGCCGGCGGCGCGGTCGCGGGGCTGCTGGTGCTGATGCTGCGCACCTCGCGCGCGCGCGCTGGCGCGGCTGGCATGGTGCTATATCGAACTGTTCCAGGGCACGCCGCTGCTCATGCAGTTGTTCCTGGCGTTTTTCGGGCTGTCGCTGGCGGGCGTGGAGGTGCCGCCGTGGCTTGCCGCCAGCGCGGCGCTCACGCTGTGGTCGGGCGCGTACCTGGCCGAGATCTGGCGCGGCTGCGTGGAGGCCGTGCCCAGGGGGCAATGGGAAGCCTCGGCCAGCCTGGCCCTGGGATACCTGCAGCAAATGCGCTACGTGGTGCTGCCGCAGGCGCTGCGCATCGCCGTGGCGCCGACGGTGGGCTTTGCGGTGCAGATCGTCAAGAGCACCGCGCTGGCCTCGATCATCGGCTTTACCGAGTTGTCCAAGGCCAGCACCATCGTCACCAACGCCACGTTCCGCCCGTTTACCGTCTATGCCTGCGCCGCGCTGATCTATTTCGCGCTGTGCTGGCCCCTCTCACGCCTCAGCCTGCGGCTGGAAAGGAAGTTGCATGCCCCTCATCGCTCTTGAAGACGTCCGCAAACGCTACGGCGACAACGAAGTGCTCAAGGGTGTGACCCTGCGCGTGGAGCGCGGCGAAGTCATCGCCATCATCGGCAAGAGCGGGTCGGGCAAGAGCACGCTGCTGCGCTGTATCAACGGCCTGGAGCAGATCGACGGCGGCGCCATCATGGTGGCCGACGCGCAGCTCGGCGACGACGAGCTGCGCCTGCGGGCGCTGCGGCTGAAAGTGGGCATGATCTTCCAGCAGTTCAACCTGTTCCCGCATCTCACGGTGGGGCGCAACGTGATGCTCTCGCCCATGGTGGCCAAGCGCATGCCGCAGGCCGAGGCCGAAGCCCTGGCGCGCGCCATGCTGGAGCGCGTGGGACTGGCGCACAAGTTCGACGCCTGGCCCGCACCAGCTCTCGGGCGGCCAGCAGCAGCGCGTGGCCATCGCCCGCGCGCTGGCCATGCAGCCGCTGGCGCTGCTGTGCGACGAGATCACTTCCGCGCTTGACCCGGAGCTGGTCAACGAAGTGCTGGCCGTGGTGCGCGAACTCGCCGCCGACGGCATGACGCTGCTCATGGTCACGCATGAAATGCGCTTCGCGCGCGAGGTGTGCGACCGCGTCGTCTTCATGCACCTGGGCCGCGTGCACGAAATGGGGCCGCCCGGCGAGCTGTTCTCCGCGCCGCAAACGGAAGAGCTCCGGCAGTTCCTGGGCCTCAGCGGCTGAAGCCGCGCGCGGCGATCTCCCACACGTCCGCCACCACGCCGTCCTTCACCACCACCAGGCCGTCGTGCAGGTTGAAGGTGGGGTCGACGTGCGACGGCACCAGCTTCAGCACGCTGCCCAGCGCGGGCGCGGCGGCGCCCGGTTCGACGCGCACGACGCTGTGGCGTCGTTGACGGCCACGCACGTCAGGCCCGGCGCGCCGAACACGGGCGGGCGGGCCGCATTCGGCGCTGGCGGACTTCAGCCCCGCGTCCAGGATCACGCGGTCCGGCGCACGGCGTGCTCATCACGGTGGCCAGCAGGAACAGGCTGTTCCGGAACGCCAGCGGCCCGCCCCACTCGTTGGCGCCGTAATCGACGTCCATGAAGGCATAGGAGCCGGCCTGCAATTCGGTGTAGACGCCGCTGGCCGCATCGAACTCCGCGCTGCCCGTGCCGCCGCCGGTGACGGTGTCGCAGGCGCTGCCGCTTTCCCCGCAGCAGTTGCTGGTACGAAGCCGCGGCGCACGGCGGCCTGGCGGCAGACGCTGGCGCGCACGGCG
>NZ_LHSJ01000058.1:0-17538 GCF_001270295.1 Achromobacter sp. DMS1
CGGCCAGGATCATCAGCGCGTAGCTCGTGACCATGCTGCGGTCGGTGCGCAGCGGGCGCCCCAGGTGGCCGAGGGCCGTGCGCGTGACCATGCCCAGGATGAGCACCGAGAAGCCCGCCACGCCGATCACGTGCGCCGGCCACGCGGTGCGCAGCACGAGGCCGGCCAGTTGGGCGGCGGCCACCAGCAGTCCGATGCCCAGGCCGAGATAGCCGGCATACAGGATCCACAGCAGGGGTACGCGGCGCACCGCCCAGGGCTTCCAGGCCAGCCATTGCGCCAGCGCGATCAGGCCGCTGGCCGCCAGCGCCGCGCCGGCGGCCGGTGCCTGCCCGGCCAGCAGCAATGCGACGGCGGCGACGCCCGCCGCCAATTGCCAATGGCCGCTGCGCGTGTGCGGCGGGATCTTTAGCCCCTGCACCGCGCGTTGCGCGAAGAAGGGGATGACGCGCCGCGCGATCAGCAGCGTCAGCACCGCCATGCAGATCAGTCCCGCGTTGAAGGCGCGCATCAGGCCGAGATAGTCGCCCGCGGCGGCCGAGGAAAGATAGGCCGCATGGGCGCCCGCCAGGGCGGCCAGCAGCAGCGGCACGCCGTAGTTGCGCCGGTTGCGCGTGAGCCAGACCGAACGGCCCAGGGCCGCGGCGCCCCACAGGAAGAACAGCGCGTCCGCGGCCCCGGCGACCAGGAAGGCATTGCGGCCGGGCACGAGGTAGCCGATGCGCGCCGCGGCCCAGACCAGGCACAGGGCGGCCAGGGGATTGCCGTGCAAGGGGTTGCGCCCGGTCCAGTTGGCGCCCGCGGTGAGCAGAAAGCCCACGGCGATGGTGGCGACGAACCCCCAGAGCATTTCGTGCGCATGCCAGAACACGCCCGGCAGGTCGCCGCGCAAGAGGCCGGGGGCATAGACCCACGCCAGCACCGATGCCAGGGCCCAGCCGCAACCCGCGAGGTAGAGCGGGCGGAACCCCATCTCGGTGAAGGCGCGCCACTGCGGCCGGGCGGGCGAGCGGGCGGGGCGCGGCTCGTCGATGGAAAGCAGGGGACTCATGCGGAACGGCTCCGGGTGTTTGAAGATGTATTGAAGATACATATTAAACCTTGCGCCGGCTCCAGTCCCGCGCGCCCGTTTGACGCCGCGCAAATGCGGCGGAATCAAGGGGGTGACTAGTCATTCCGGCATGGCCCGGATGGTCGGCCGGGCAATGGCGGCGATGCCGGCGGATCCCTAGTCTAGGACCTGTGACGCCGAAGGGAGCCGGGCTCCGGTCCCGGGCGCATGAATTCCCCTGAGTAGCGAGAACAACCATGACAGTTTCCCGACATGCCGGCCGTAGCGCGCCGATGCGCGTCCTGATCTCCAGCACCTTTGCCTTCACCATCTGCTTCGCGGTTTGGATGATCTTCGCGGTGCTGGGCATACCGATCAAGCAGCAGCTCGGCCTCTCCGAAACCGAATTCGGCCTGCTGGCCGCTATGCCCGTGCTGACCGGCTCGCTGGTGCGCGTGCCGCTGGGCATCTGGACCGACCGCTACGGCGGGCGGCCCGTGTTCTTCGTGCTGATGCTGCTGTCGGTGGTGCCGGTCTGGCTGCTGTCGTATGCCACGGAGTACTGGCACTTCCTGGTGCTGGCGCTTTTCGTGGGCCTGACCGGCGGCTCGTTTTCCGTGGGCACGCCCTACGTGGCGCGCTGGTTCCCGCGCAACAAGCAGGGACTGGCCATGGGCATCTTCGGCGCCGGCAATTCGGGTTCGGCCATTACCAAGTTCGTGGCGCCCGCGTTGATCGCGGCGGCCGCAGGCGCCTGGACCATCGTGCCCCAGGTGTATGCGGCGGCGCTGCTGGCCACCGCCGTGCTGTTCTGGATGTTTTCATCGTCCGATCCGGCCCACCGGACGCAGGGCGCGGTCAGCCTGTCGGAGCAGCTCGCCCTGCTGAAGGACCCGCGGGTGTTGCGCTACTGCCAGTACTACTCCGTGGTGTTCGGCGGCTACGTGGCGCTGGCGCTGTGGATGACCAAGTACTACATCGGCGAGTATGGCATGGACATCACGCACGCCGCCCTGCTCGCGGCCTGCTTTTCGCTGCCCGGCGGCGTGCTGCGCGCGGTGGGCGGCTGGATCTCCGACCGCTACGGCGCCTATCGCACCACGTGGTGGGTGATGTGGGTGTGCTGGGTGGCGTTCTTCCTGCTGAGCTATCCGCAGACGCAGTTCACCGTCACCACTGCCGACGGTCCGCGCAGCTTCCAGATCGCGCTGGGCGCCGTGCCCTTCACCGTGCTGCTGTTCGTGGTGGGCATCGCCATGGCCATCGGCAAGGCTTCGGTCTTCAAGTTCATTTCCGACGAGTTCGGCCAGAACATCGGTGCGGTGTCCGGCATCGTGGGGCTGGCCGGCGGACTGGGAGGCTTCGTGCTGCCCATCCTGTTCGGCGTGCTGCTGGACCTGACGGGCATCCGCTCCAGCGCCTTCATGCTCATGTACGGAACGGTGTGCGTATCGCTGATCTTCATGCATTACAGCTACCGCTCGCGCCGCGCGGCGCCCGCCATGCGCGAGCAGGCCGCCTGAATCCCGACTTCCCTTCTTCCCGTTTTGGCGAGAATCTTATGTCTACCTATGTGCTGCATCGCTGGGAACCGGAAAACCCCGGTTTCTGGAAGCAAACCGGGGCGCGTGTCGCCAACCGCAACCTCTGGATCTCCATTCCGGCGCTCATGCTGGCCTTCAGTGTCTGGATGCTGTGGAGCGTGGTGGTGGTCAACCTGGACCGCGCCGGTTTCATGCTGTCGAAGAACCAGATGTTCTGGCTGACGGCGCTGCCGGCGCTTTCGGGCGCCACGCTGCGCATCTTCTATTCCTTTCTGGTGCCGGTGTTCGGCGGCCGCAAGTGGACGGCCATTTCCACCGCCTCGCTGCTTATCCCGGCGGTGGGCATGGGTTTCGCGCTGCGCGATCCGGCCACCTCGTATCCGGTGCTGCTGGTGCTGGCGCTGCTGTGCGGCCTGGGCGGGGGCAATTTCAGCTCCAGCATGGCCAACATCAGCTTTTTCTTCCCGAAGGAAAAGAAGGGCCTGGCCACGGGGCTGAACGCGGGCATCGGCAACCTGGGCGTGTCGCTGGTGCAATTCGTGGTGCCGGTGGTGATCTCGGTGGGCATGTTCGGCGCGCTGGGCGGCGCCCCGCAGCAGGCGGCGGCGGACGGCCAGGTCGTCAATGTCTGGCTGCAGAACGCCGGCTTCATCTGGGTGGTGCCCATTCTCATCGCCTCGCTGGCGGCCTGGTTCGGCATGAACGACATCGCCGACGTGCGCGCTTCCTTCGCCGATCAGGCGGTGATCTTCAAGCGCAAGCACAACTGGCTGATGTGCTGGCTCTACGTGGGCACGTTTGGCTCCTTTATCGGGTTCTCGGCCGGCTTCGCCATGCTGACCAAGACCCTGTTCCCGCACGTGGACCCCATGGCCTATGCGTTCCTGGGGCCGCTGGTCGGCTCGCTGACCCGGCCGCTGGGCGGGTGGGTGTCGGACAAGGTGGGCGGCGCGCGCGTGACGCTGTTTACCTTCGCGGCCATGATCGCGGCGGTGCTGGGGGTGATGGTCTTCATGCCCACGGCCGGCCGAGGCGGGGATTTCAACGGCTTCCTGGCCATGTTCATCGTGTTGTTCGCGCTGACCGGTGTGGGCAACGGCTCCACGTTCCGCATGATTCCGGTCATCTTCCTGCGCGAACGCACCCGCGCGGCCGAGGGCAAGGGCGAGGCCGCGCGCAAGCAGGCGCTGGCCGACGCCGCGCGCGAATCGGCGGCGGTGCTGGGCTTCTCGGGCGCGATCGGCGCCTATGGCGGGTTCTTCATCCCGCGCAGCTTCGGCACCTCGCTGGAGCTTACCGGCAGCGTGCAGGCGGCGCTGTACTGCTTCATCGCCTTCTATACGAGCTGCCTGCTGGTCACCTGGTGGTACTACGCGCGCCGCAATGCGCCGGTGCCGTGCTGACAGGCCGGGGTGACTAGTCACTTTGACGCGCCTTTCCTGTGCCTCCGGGCAATGGCGGGGGGCGCGGCGCGAGCCTAAAGTGGTTTCAAACGAACGTTTGCGGCAAGCGCCGGCCGGTGCCGGCGCCCGAGGAGAAACACAATGAGTCATTTTCTGGACCGGCTGAAGTTCATGTCGCGGGTGAAATCCACCTTCGCGGACGGCCACGGCGAGACGGTCAACGAAGACCGCCGCTGGGAAAACGCCTACCGCGCCCGCTGGCAGCACGACAAGATCGTGCGCTCCACCCATGGCGTGAACTGCACGGGCTCGTGTTCGTGGAAGGTATACGTCAAGAACGGCCTGATCACCTGGGAAACCCAGCAGACCGACTACCCCCGCACCCGGCCCGACCTGCCCAACCACGAGCCGCGGGGCTGTCCGCGCGGCGCCTCGTACAGCTGGTACGTGTACTCCGCGCAGCGGGTGAAGTACCCCATGATCCGCGGCCGGCTCATGGAGATGTGGCGCGAGGCCCGCAAGACCATGGACCCCATCTCGGCCTGGGAATGGATCAGCCAGGACCCGGAGCGGGCGCGGCGCTACAAGTCGGTGCGGGGCCTGGGCGGCTTCGTGCGCGCCGACTGGGACACCGCCACCGAGATCATCGCGGCGGCCAACGCCTACACGATCAAGCGCTACGGGCCCGACCGGGTGATCGGCTTTTCGCCCATTCCGGCCATGTCCATGGTCAGCTACGCGGCCGGCGCGCGCTATCTGAGCCTGCTGGGCGGCGTGTGCCTGAGCTTCTACGACTGGTATTGCGACCTGCCGCCGGCCAGCCCGCAGATCTGGGGCGAACAGACCGACGTGCCCGAGTCGGCCGACTGGTACAACTCCACCTATCTCATGGTGTGGGGCTCCAACGTGCCCCAGACCCGCACGCCAGACGCCCACTTCTATACCGAAGTCCGCTACAAGGGCACCAAGACCGTGGCCGTGTCCAGCGATTTCGGCGAAATGGTGAAGTTCGGCGATATCTGGCTGGCCCCGAAGCAGGGCACCGACGCCGCGCTGGCCATGGCCATGGGCCACGTCATCCTCAAGGAGTTCCACCTGTCGGGCGCCTCGGATTACTTCCGCGACTACGTGCGCCGCTACACCGACATGCCCATGCTGGTGCTGCTGGAAGCGCGCGACGGTTTCTACGCGCCCGGCCATTTCCTGCGCGCCTCGCACCTGGACGGCGCCCTGGGCGAGCAGAACAACCCCGACTGGAAAACGCTGGTCTATGACGAAAAGACCGGCGAACTGGTCGCGCCCAACGGCAGTATCGGATTCCGCTGGGGCGAAGGGGCGGTCAACGGCGGCGAGAAGGCGGGCCGCTGGAACCTGGAGCCGCGCGACGGCGGCAGCGGCCGCGAGATCGCGCCCCGGCTGTCGCTGATCGACGGGGCCGGCGAGGTCGTGGGCGTGGGCTTTCCTTACTTCGGCAGCGAACATGGCGAGCTGCTGGTGCGCAACGTGCCGGCGCGCCGCATCCGCCTGGCCGACGGCAGCGAGGCCCTGGTCGCCACGGTGTACGACCTGCAGATGGCCAACTACGGCCTGGACCGCGGCCTGGGCGGCGGCAATGTCGCCGGCTCGTACGACGACGACGTGCCCTATACCCCCGCATGGCAGGAAAAGCACACGGGCGTGCCGCGCGCGCAGGTGATCCAGGTGGCGCGCGAGTTCGCGCAGAACGCCCACGACACCGAAGGCAAGTCCATGGTCATCGTCGGCGCCGGCCTGAATCACTGGTACCACATGGACATGATCTACCGCGGCATCATCAACATGCTGATGATGTGCGGCTGCGTGGGCAAGAGCGGCGGCGGCTGGGCGCACTACGTGGGTCAGGAAAAACTGCGCCCGCAGTTCGGCTGGGCCCCGCTGGCCTTCGCCGCCGACTGGGCGCGCCCGCCCCGGCAGATGAATGGCACCTCCTTCTTCTACGCGCACACCAGCCAGTGGCGCCATGAGAAGCTGAATGTGCAGGAAGTGCTGGGCCCCACGGCCGACCGGGGCAAGTACGGCAATCTCAGCATGATCGACCTGAACGCCCGCGCCGAGCGCATGGGCTGGCTGCCGTCGGCGCCGCAGCTGCGCACCAATCCGCTGGATCTGGTGGCCGAGGCGGACGCCGCGGGCAAGGACCCGGTCGCCCATGCCGTGGAAAAGCTGAAGTCGGGCGAGCTGCGCATGTCGTGCGAGAACCCGGACGATCCGGCCAACTTCCCGCGCAATATGTTCGTGTGGCGCTCCAACATTCTGGGTTCCAGCGGCAAGGGGCACGAATATTTCCTGAAATATCTGCTGGGCACGCAGAACGCCGTGTTCGGCGACGAAGCGGCCGCGATCAGGCCCTCGGAAGTGGCGTTCGAGGAAGACGCCGCCGAAGGCAAGCTCGACCTGCTGACCGTGCTGGACTTCCGCATGAGCACGACCTGCCTGTACGGCGACATCGTGCTGCCCACGGCCACGTGGTACGAGAAGGACGACCTCAACACCTCGGACATGCACCCGTTCATCCACCCGCTGAGCGAGGCGGTGCAGCCGCTCTGGGAGAGCAAGACCGACTGGGAGATCTACAAGCTGCTGGCCAGGCGCTTCAGCGAGATCGGCGGCCCCTACCTGGGCAAGCGCCGCGACCTGGTGCTGGCGCCGCTCATGCACGACACGCCGGGAGAACTGGGCCAGGCGTTCGAGCCGCGCGACTGGAAGCTGGGCGAGTGCGACCTGGTGCCGGGCAAGACCGCGCCGAACATGATCGTGGTCGAGCGCGACTACAACGACATCTACCGCAAGTTCACTTCGGTCGGACCGCTGCTCGACAAGCTGGGCAACGGCGGCAAGGGCATTAGCTGGAACACCGAGCACGAAGTGCGCGAGCTTGCGGGCATCAACGACAGCGTGACGGAGGCCGGCGTGAGCCATGGCCGCCCGCGCCTGGACACGGCGATCGACGCGGCCGAGATGATCCTGACCTTCGCGCCGGAAACCAACGGACACGTGTCCGTCAAGGCCTGGGAAGCGCTGAGCAAGATCACCGGCCGCGATCACACTCACCTGGCGGCGGGCCGGGAGCACGACAAGATCCGCTTCCGCGACATCCAGGCCCAGCCGCGCAAGATCATTTCCGCGCCCACCTGGTCGGGCCTGGAAAGCGAGGAGGTCAGCTACAACGCCGGCTACACCAACGTGCACGAGCTGATTCCGTGGCGCACGCTGACCGGCCGCCAGCAGTTCTACCAGGACCACCGCTGGATGCTGGATTTCGGCGAGGGCTTCTGCGTGTACAAGCCGGCCATCGATACCAAGACGGTGGCGCCCATGCTCGGACGCTACCCGAACGGCGAGAAGGAGCTGGTGCTGAACTGGATCACGCCGCACCAGAAGTGGGGCATCCACAGCACGTATTCGGACAATCTGCGCATGCTGACGCTCAGCCGCGGCGGCCCCCACGTGTGGGTGTCGGAGGCCGAGGCCAGGCAGGCGGGGCTGGTCGACAACGACTGGGTCGAGGTGTTCAACGTGAACGGCACGCTGACCGCCCGCGTCGTGGTGAGCCAGCGCGTGCCGGTCGGCATGTGCCTCATGTACCACGCCCAGGAGAAGATCGTGAACGTTCCGGGCGCGGAAACCAGCGGCAAGCGCGGCGGCATCCACAACTCGGTGACGCGCACCGTGCTCAAGCCCACGCACATGATCGGCGGCTACGCGCAGCAGGCCTACGGCTTCAACTACTACGGCACCGTGGGCGCCAACCGCGACGAGTTCGTGGTGCTGCGCAAGATGAAGAAGGTGGACTGGCTGGAAGGCCCGCTGGCCGAAGACGCCGCAAACACGCAACAAGAAGAGAAGCAATCATGAGGATACGCGCCCAAATCGGCATGGTGCTGAACCTGGACAAGTGCATCGGCTGCCATACCTGCTCGGTGACCTGCAAGAACGTCTGGACCAGCCGCGACGGCGTCGAGTACGCCTGGTTCAACAACGTGGAAACCAAGCCCGGCATCGGCTATCCCAAAGACTGGGAGAATCAGGGCAAATGGAAGGGCGGCTGGCGCCGCACCGAGGCCGGCAAGCTGGAGCCGCGCCAGGGCGGCAAGCTGCGCATCCTGGCCAACCTGTTCGCCAACCCGAACCTGCCGCAGATCGACGATTACTACGAGCCGTTCACCTACGACTACGAGCACCTGAAGAACGCGCCGCTGTCGCAGACGCCGCCCACGGCCCGGCCCGTGTCGGTGCTGACCGGCAAGAAAATGGACAAGATCCACTGGGGCCCGAACTGGGAAGACGACCTGGGCGGCGAATTCCACGCGCGCGGCCGGGACGCGCTTTTCGAGGGCGTGCAGAAGGAGATGTACTCGACCTTCGAGAACACCTTCATGATGTACCTGCCGCGCCTGTGCGAGCACTGCCTGAATCCCGCCTGTGTGGCGAGCTGCCCGTCGGGCTCGATCTACAAGCGCGAGGACGACGGCATCGTGCTGGTGGATCAGGACAAGTGCCGCGGCTGGCGGATGTGCATCTCGGGCTGCCCGTACAAGAAGATCTACTACAACTGGAACAGCGGCAAGGCCGAGAAGTGCACGTTCTGCTATCCGCGCATCGAAGCCGGCCAGCCCACGGTGTGCTCCGAAACCTGCGTGGGCCGCATCCGCTACCTGGGCGTGATGCTGTACGACGCCGACCGCATCGAAAGCGCCGCCGCCGTGGCCAGCGAGCAGGACCTGTACCAGTCGCAGCTCGACCTGTTCCTGGACCCGCATTCGCCGGAGGTGATCGCCGCCGCGCGCGAGCAGGGCATACCCGAATCCTGGCTGGACGCCGCCCGGCGCTCCCCGGTCTACAAGATGGCGGTGCAATGGCGCGTGGCTTTCCCGCTGCATCCGGAGTACCGCACGCTGCCCATGGTCTGGTATATCCCGCCGCTGTCGCCCATCCAGTCGGCGGCCGAATCCGGCCGCATGCCGCAGCGCACCGTGGGTTCGACCGGCATGATTCCCGACGTGTCCACGCTGCGCATTCCCGTGCGCTACCTGGCCAACCTGCTCACGGCGGGCAAGGAAGAGCCGGTGCTGCTGGCGTTGGAGCGCATGCTCGCCATGCGCGCCTACAAGCGCGCCGAAACCGTGCACGGCGAGCGCGATACGGCCTTGCTGCAGCAGGTCGGCCTGTCGGAGGAAACCGTGCAGGACATGTACCGCATCATGGCGCTGGCCAACTACGAAGATCGCTTCGTGGTGCCCAGCAGCCACAAGGAAGCGGTCGAAGACAGCTTCAACGAGAAGGGCAGCTGCGGCTTCACCTTCGGCAACGGCTGCTCCGGCGGCGTGTCGGAAGGCACGCTGTTCGGCCGCAAGCCCCGGGGCAGCGAGATCTTCATCGAGATGCCCAAATCGCGCCGCAAGGCCGCGGCCTGAGCCAGGGAGACGAGCATGAACCTGTACCGACTGCTTTCCGCGCTGCTCTGCTATCCCGAGCAGGAGCTGCTCGACGCGCTGCCCGAGGTGGAGGCCGCGCTGGCGGACGCGCCCTGGGCCGCCGACATGCTGGAGCCGCTGACCGGCTACCTGGGTTCGCACGGCCTGATCGCCGTGCAGGAGAACTACGTGGCCACCTTCGACCGCAACCGCTCGCACTCGCTGCACCTGTTCGAGCACGTGCACGGCGAAAGCCGCGACCGCGGCCAGGCCATGGTGGACCTGCTGCAGACCTATCGTGGACACGGTTTCGAGCCGGCGGCGCCGGAGCTGCCCGACCACGTGCCGCTGTTTCTGGAGTTCCTGGGCGTGATCGGGCCGGACGACGCCCAGGCGCTGCTGGACGAGGCCATCCACGTGCTGGCGGCGGTGGGCGCGCGCCTGGCCCGCAACGGCAGTCCGTATGCCTGCGTGTTCGCGGTGCTGAGGGAGCTTTCCACGGTCACGCCGCGCGAGCAGGCCGATCCGCCCGTGCGTGACATGGACGAAGCCATGGAAACCTTCGGCGCCGGTCCGGACGGGGTGGAGCCGCTGCTGCGGCCGCAGCAGCCTTCCGGCCCGCAGCCGCTGCATTTCCATCCCCGCCAGCCTTAACGTCCGGGACGACGCATCATGAATACCCTGAACCAGTTCTTTTTCGGCATCTATCCCTACATTGCGCTGACCGTCTTTCTGCTGGGCAGCCTGGTGCGCTTCGAGCGCGAGCAGTACACCTGGAAGAGCGACAGCTCGCAACTGCTGCGCCACGGGCAGCTCAGACTGGGCAACATCCTGTTCCACGTGGGCATCCTGGGCCTGTTCTTCGGCCACCTGGTGGGCCTGCTCACCCCGGTGGCGGTGTGGGACATGCTGGGCGTGTCGCACAGCCTGAAGCAGGGCGTGGCCATGGCGGCCGGCGGCGTGATGGGCGGGCTTTGCCTGATCGGGCTGCTGATCCTGATCCACCGCCGCATGAGCGATCCCCGCATCCGGGCGGCCACGCGCCCCGGCGACAAGCTCCTGCTGGCCTGGATCCTGGCGACACTGCTGCTCGGCCTGTCCACGATCGCGCTGTCGGCCGGCCATATGGACGGCGAGATGATGGTGCGGCTCATGACCTGGGCGCAGCACATCGTGACCTTCCGCGGCGACGCCGCCAGCCACATTGCCGACGTGCCGCCGCTCTTCAAGGCGCACCTGTTCATGGGCCTGACGCTGTTCGTGATCTTCCCCTTCACGCGGCTGGTGCACGTGTGGAGCGGCTTTGCCTCGCTGGGCTACCTGGGCCGGGCGTGGCAACTCGTGCGGTCGCGCTGAAGCGGCCGGAACCGGAACCCTCGGCGGAGACAACCATGCCTGTGATCGTCAACGGCGTCGAACTGACCGACGCGGACCTGGAACGCGAACTGCCGCGGCACGCCGGCACTGTCAATCCCACGCGCAGCGCCGTCACCGCGCTGGTGCTGCGGCGGGTGCTGCTGGACGAGGCCGGCCGCCAGGGGCTGGACACCGCCGACGAGGAGGGCGCCATCGGGGCGCTGCTGGCCAGCCAGGCCGCCGCGCCCGAGGCCGACGAGGCGGCCTGCCGGCGTTTCTACCAGACGCACCCGGAGCGTTTCCTGGTCGGCGAGCTGGTCGAGGCCGACCACATCCTGTTCCAGGTCACGCCCGGCGTGGACCTGGACCGGCTGCGGGCCCACGCCGAGGGCGTGCTGGCCGGGCTGCTGGCCGACCCGTCGCGCTTCGCCGAGGCGGCGCGCGAGCAGTCCAACTGCCCGTCCGCCGCCGTGGGCGGCAGCCTGGGACAGCTCGGCCGCGGCGATACCGTGCCGGAGTTCGAGCGGGCGGTGTTCGCCCTGCCGGCGGGCGCGCTGCTGCCGCGGCTGCTCGAAACCCGCCATGGCCTGCATATCGTGCGCGTGCGGCGTCGCATCGAGGGCCGCGTGCTGCCGTACGAGCAGGTCGCGCCGCGGATCGCGCACGCGCTGTCGTCGGCCAGCCGCGACACGGCCTGGCGGCAATACGTCAAGCTGCTGGTCGCGCGCGCCAGCGTCGTGGGCATAGACCTGGACGAGGGCGAGCCGGAGCGCGTATTCGGAGGGGCCTGCGCGTCCGGAGACTGACATGCGCGACATCGAACGCTTCATCGACGGCTTCCAGCGCTTCCAGCGCCAGTACTACGAGGCGGCGCCGTCGCTGTACCGCAACCTGCGCGAAGGCCAGCAGCCCGGCACGCTGCTGATCGGCTGCTGCGATTCGCGCGTGGACCCCGCCATGCTGCTGGGCTGCGACCCCGGCGACATCTTTACCGTGCGCAACGTGGCCAACCTGGTGCCGCCGCCCGACCGCGACCAGGGCCACCACGGCGTGCTGGCCGCCATCCAGTTCGCCGTGGAGCAGTTGCGCGTCAGCCGCATCATCGTGCTGGGCCATGCCCAATGCGGCGGCATCCGCGCGCTGATGGCGCGGCCGCAGGGACGTAGCGCCGGCGAAGACTACCTGAACCGTTGGATGGACATCGCCGAACCCGCCCGCGCACGGGTGCTGCGCCAGATGCCCGACGCGCCGGAGGCCGAGCGCCGGCGGGCCTGCGAGCAGGCCTCCATCCTGATCTCGCTGCGCAATCTCCAGGCGCTGCCCTGCGTGGACCGCGCGGCGCAGGCGGGCGGCCTGACCCTGCACGGCTGGTATTTCGACCTGATGTCCGGCGCTTTGCTGGCATACTCGCAGCGGGCCGACGCCTTCCTGCCCATGGTCTGCCCCTTGTTCACGGAGATCGCATGAGTCCAGTTTTCGGCATCGCCGGCCGTTCCGGCAGCGGCAAGACCACCCTGATCGAGGCCATGCTGCCGCTGCTGGCCGCGCGCGGCCTGACGGTCAGCGTCATCAAGCACAGCCACCACGACTTCGAAATGGAGCCGCCGGGCAAGGACAGCGCGCGTTTCCGCCAGGCCGGGGCGCACGAGGTCATGGTGGCTTCGCCGTACCGCTACGCCATCGTGCACGAGCTGCGCGGCGCGCCGGAGCCCGGGCTGCAGGCGCAAGTGGCGCGGCTGGCCCCGGCCGACCTGGTGCTGGTCGAAGGGTTCAAGCAGGCGGCCATTCCGCGTATCGAGGTCTACCGCCCCGAGCTGGGCAAGCCGCCGCTGCACGCGGAGGACGGCGGTTTCGTGGCGGTCGCCACCGACGCGGCGCTGGAGACGGCGCTGCCGCGCCTGCCGCTGAACGATCCGGCGGCGGTGGCGGCCTTCATCTGCGAGACGCTGGGGCTCGCCTGAGCGCGGCGCGGCGGCCGGCGCCCGCGCCGGAAACGGCTACACTGGCAATGTGTCGGCCCCGACTTTTCCCCGCCCCATGACGTCCCAGGAATCCCCCGCCGGCGCCGACGGCCTGCCGTCGCCGCGTCACCGCCTGTCCACCCGCATTATCGCCAGCTCGCTGGTCGCCCTTGCCGTCGTGCTGTCGATGGTGAGCGGCACCCTATGGCTGTCCTGGAAGCTGGAAGGCGCGGGCGCGGCGATCAACGACGCGGGCAGTCTGCGCATGCGGGCCAACCGGGTGGCGGTGGAGCTGCTGCGGCCTCATCCCGAAAGGGCCGAGCGCACGGGCATGGAGCTGCGCCTCATGGACGAAACCATCGCCCGGCTGGCCCGCGGCAATCCGGCGCGCCCGCTGTTCCTGCCCGACGACGCCGCCATCCGCGAGCAATGGCGGGCGGTGTCCGACTACTGGAACCACACCATGCGCCCCGCGGCCCGGGCCGCGCTGGACGGCGGCGGCGCGGCCGCCTATCTGGACACGCTGCCCGTCTTCGTGGACGAGGCCGACACGCTGGTGCGCATGATCGAGCGCGACAACGCGGGCAAGACCACGGCGTTGCGCATGTCGCAAGGGGTGCTGGCGGCCATCGCCTGCGCGGGCACGCTGGCCATGATCTACCTGCTGTACCTGTGGATCATCTCGCCGGTGCTGCGCCTGCGCGACGGCCTGCAGCGCATGGCCGCGCGGGAGTTCAACACGCGGCTGCCGGTGGAAACCCGCGACGAGTTCGGGGTGCTGGCCCACGGCTTCAACCGCATGGCCGACCAGTTGCAGGATCTCTACACGGGGCTGGAGCGGCGCGTCGAGGAAAAGACCTCGCTGCTCGCGGCGCAGAACCGCGACATCGGCGCGCTCTACGACATGACGGCGTTCCTCAACCAGCCCAACGACATCGAGCCCATGTGCGAGGGCTTTCTGCGCCGGGTCATGCTGCAGTTCGACGCCGAAGGCGGCAGCATCCGCGCCCTGGATCCCGGCCAGGAAAACCTGAACCTGGTGGTGTCGGTGGGCCTGTCGGACGAACTGGTGGAGTCCGAGCACTGCATGAAGGTGGACGATTGCCACTGCGGCACGGCCACCCGGCGCCCGGGCGTCATCGTGATCCAGGATCTGCGCCAGGCGCCGCCGCAGGCGGACCTGAACTGCCAGCGCGACGGCTTCGCCAGCGTGGCCGTGTTCCGCATCGTGACGCGCGACCAGGTGCTGGGCTCGTATTCGCTGCATTTCCGCGAGCCGCGCCGGCTGGCGCCCTCCGAATCGCAGTTGCTGGAAACCCTGGGCAAGCACCTGGGGGTGGCCCTGGACAACCGGCGCCTGAGCGCGCAGGCGCGCCAGCTGGCCGTGGTCCAGGAACGCGGCCTGGTGGCGCAGGGCCTGCACGACAGCCTGGCGCAGGGGCTGAATTTCCTGAACCTGCAGCTGCAATTGCTGGAAGGCGCGGTCGAGCGCGGCGACAGCGCCGAGATCGAGGAGATCCTTCCGCTGCTGCGCGCCGGGGTGAGCGAGAGCTACCAGGACGTGCGCGAGCTGCTGAACAATTTCCGCAGCAAGCTGACCCAGGGAGACCTGCAGGCCGCCATCGAGGACACCGTGGCGCGTTTCCGGCGCCAGACCGGGATGCACACGGAGCTGTCTTTCGTGCAGGGGGAGGGCGCGCCGCTGCCGCCCGATCAGCAACTGCAGGTGTTGTTCATCCTGCAGGAGGCGCTGTCCAACGTGCGCAAGCATTCCGAGGCGGCCCGGGTGGACATCGAGGTGCGCAACGGGCGAGATTTCACCCTGGCGGTGCGCGACGACGGCCAGGGCTACGACCCGGACGAAGTGGCGCGGCACGGCGAATCGCACGTGGGCCTGCACATCATGCGCGAGCGCGCCGCGCGCATGCGCGCCGTGATAAAAATGGATTCCCGGCCCGGCGCGGGCACGCGGGTGGCGCTGACGCTGCCCGGCTCCGAGCGCCAGGCCGCCTGAACGCTATCCGCAGACCATGGCTATCCGCATCCTGCTCGTCGACGACCACACCCTGTTCCGTTCCGGCCTGAAGCTGCTGCTGCAGCGCCAGCCCGACTTCGAAGTCGTGGCGGAGGCCGGCGACGGCGTGGAGGGCCTGAAGCGCGCCCAGGAACTCAAGCCCGACGTGGTGCTGCTGGACCTGAACCTGCCGGGCCTGTCGGGGCTGGAAACGCTGCAGTTGCTCACGCAGGACCTGCCGGGCTGCGCGGTCATCATCCTCACGGTGTCCGAAGAGGCCGATGAACTCGGCCAGGCGCTGAAAAGCGGCGCAAGAGGCTACCTGGTCAAGAATATCGACGCCGATGCGCTCACGGCGGCCATCCGCCGGGCCGCGAGCGGCGAGCCGGTCATCGCCGAGAACATGACGGCCAAGCTGGTGGAGCAGTTCCGCGGACTGGCCGGGCAGCCGGCCGCGCCGGCGGGCCACGCCGAGCGCCACCGGCTTACCGCGCGCGAACAGGAAATCGTGCGCTGGCTCGCGCGCGGCGCGAGCAACAAGATCATCGCGCGCGAACTGGACGTCAGCGAGAGCACCGTCAAGATCCACGTGCAAAACGTGCTGAAGAAACTCAACCTGACGAGCCGGGTGCAGGTAGCCGTCTACGCGGTGGAACACTCGCTCTGCCAGGACAACTGAGCGGGGCGCCGGCCCCTTTGATCTGCAGCAAGGCCGGCCGGCGGCGCCGCGCCTAGACTGCCGTTCATGCAAACCCGAACCTCTCCCATGGAGCTGGTGGCGCCCGCCGGCAGCCTGGCGGCCCTGAAGGCCGCGGTCGAAGCCGGCGCCGATGCGGTCTATCTCGGCCTCAAGAACGCCACCAACGCCCGCAATTTCGCCGGGCTCAATTTCACCGAAGCCGACATCCGCGCCGGCGTGGCCTACGCCCACAGCCGCAACCGGCAGGTGCTGTTCGCCATCAACACCTTCGTACAGCCGGGCCGCGGGCCGCAATGGCGCGCGGCGGTGGACGCGGCGCATGCCCTGGGGGCCGACGCGGTCATCATGGCCGATGCGGGCCTGCTGGCCTACGCGCGCGACCGCTACCCCGACCTGCGGCTGCATCTGTCGGTGCAGGGCTCGGCCACGCACGCCGACGCCATCGAGCTGATGCGCGAGGAGTTCGGCATCCGGCGCGTGGTGCTGCCGCGGGTGCTGACCCTGGCCGAGATCGCGCGCGTCTGCGCAGGCACGCAGGCCGAGGTGGAGGTGTTCGGCTTCGGCAGCCTGTGCGTCATGGCCGAGGGCCGCTGCCTGCTGTCCTCGTACGCCACGGGCGATTCCCCCAACAACAAGGGCGTCTGCTCGCCCGCGCACGCGGTGCGCTGGGAGGAAAAGAACGGGTACCTGGACGCGCGCCTGAACGGTATTCTCATCGACCGCTACGCGCCCGGCGAGCCGGCGGCCTATCCCACGCTGTGCAAGGGGCGCTTCGAGGTCGAGGGCAGGCCCGACCACGCGCTGGAAGAGCCCACCAGCCTGAACGCCATCGCGCTGCTGCCGCAGCTGGCGGAGATGGGCGTGTCGGCGATCAAGGTCGAAGGGCGCCAGCGCAGCCCGGCGTATGTGTCGCAGGTGGTGGCCACGCTGCGCGCGGCGCTCGACAGCGCGCACGCCAACGCGGCGCGCTACCGCGCGCGTCCGGAATGGAACGCGGCGCTGGCGCGTCACGCGGAGGGATCGCAGGTTACGCAGGGAGCATTCGAACGGCCATGGAAATGAACACCGCCGCTTTCGGGATATCGGTGGGCCCGCTGCAGTATTACTGGACGCGCGCCCACACGGTGGCCTTCTACGCCGAGGTGGCCGACAGCGCCGCCGACATCGTCTACCTCGGCGAAACCGTGTGCAGCCGCCGCCACGAGCTGCGCGCGCCGGACTGGCTGGACCTGGCCCGCGATCTGCGCGCGCCGGCAAGACCGTGGTGCTGTCGGGCCGCACGCTGATCGAGTCGGGCGCGGAGGCGGCCGCGCTGCGCAAGCTGTGCGACCAACGGGAATTCATGGTGGAGGCGGGCGAACTGGGCGCGGTGCGGCACCTGGCCGGCCGCGCGTTCGTGGCCGGCCCGCATCTCAATGCCTACCACGGCGGGACCCTGCAATGGCTGGCCAGCCGGGGCGCGGCGCGCTTCGTCGCTCCCCTGGAACTCGACGCCGCCTCGCTGGCGCGCCTGTTGCGCGAGCGTCCGGCCGGCCTGCAGTGCGAAGTGATGGTGTGGGGCCGCATGGCGCTGGCGTATTCGGCCAGGTGCTTTACGGCCCGCCATCATGGCCTGAAAAAGGACGACTGCGGTTTTCGCTGCATCGAACACCCGGACGGGCTGGACATGCGCACCCGCGAGTCGCGCGACTTCCTGGCCATCAACGGCGTCCAGGTGCAATCGGGCGCCTGTCTGGACCTCACCGGCCAGGCGCAGGCGCTGGCGGACATGGGGGTGGAGGTGCTGCGCGTCAGCCCGCAATCGGAAGGCACGCTGCAGGCAGTGGCCGCGCTGCACGAGCGCCGCCTGGGCCGGCCCGCCGGACCCGCCGAGCCGCCGGCGGGCATGCCCAGGTGCAATGGCTATTACCACGGACAGGCGGGCATTTTCCTGAGCGAGGACGCATCATGAATCCGGCACCGTCTTTCCATGATGCGGGCGCCGGCGCGCGCCAGGGCGAGGGCGCCGCGCCTGGCTTCCCCCTGGCGCCTGCTGGCGCGCGCCGCGCGCCGCCTG